>JBKQRA010000121.1:0-5822 GCA_052144065.1 Methylovirgula sp.
TCTACTTGGGCCAGAGCGAACTTCAAACTGGATTAGGACCAGGGGGCAAGGTCAAACATAATGGGAACACACCAGCGGATCAAGTCAGCATTTGATGACGGTGGCGAAACGACAAAGGACAGCGATAGAGCGCAGCTCACATGCCTTCCTCTGGATTTGATAAAATATCAATGGGCCTCAACACGTTCGTGGAATGGCTTCAGCGCGAGTGGCCAAAAATTGCCGAGTTCTTGGACAAACTCGGTGCCGCCTACCTTCACTATGAATTTGTAAAGCAATCTGGCTGGGTTCCGCACGGTACCTTGCCAGCGCATTTGATCGAGCAAAGCAATTCTGATCCGAAACTGTTCACGGATCTCGTCGACGCATATTACGAAGAAAAATGGCCAAGCGTGCGGCGAGAGATCGAGGCGCGCGTTGCCTCGTATCCGATCGATGACGAGGCAATGGCCGCATTCACAGAAGCGCTCGCCGCTCACGAAGCCGGCCTTTATCGTATGGTTCCGAGAGGCTTGTTTCCCGAGATAGAGCGTGTTGCCAGGACGGAACTATATGGCGGTGTGCTCGGCACAATCCCCAGCCCTGACGGAAAATATCAGTGGCAAGTATGGCACCATCTGATCCAGAGCGCGGGAGAGAAACTAAGTCTCTCTGACATGGACCCGCATTTGTTCAACGCCTTCCGGTTGTTTGAATTCTTTTCTGAGCATATCTACACGCAGGTTAAGTCGCTCGAAGACCAGAAGCGTTTCGCCGCAGACCCGGTGCCTAATCGCCACGCCGCGCTGCATGGCTTGGTCCCCTATAGGTCTTCGAAGAACTCCCTAAATGCAATCTTCATGGCCGAGTATCTGCTTCATGTGATCTGCTTACTCAAAGAGGCGCGGTCACACGATGGCACGGAGCCCGCTGTGTAATTCGTCCGACACACAAGCTAACCCATTAGCAAGGGTTTTCTTCCTTTCCGCCTGCCAGCATCGGCCCCGAGATCTCATAGCCAAACCAGGAATCCCGGGGTAGCCGGCACCCTACCCTGTCTTTTGCGAACGATACATTTGCCTGCGGTTTGCCTTGCGATTTCTTGGGCCGCATGAGTGCGCTGCGGAGGCACCCTTTTCAAGGCCCCCTCCAAAATCCGTTGACGGCACCTAAAATAGGCCGGACAGACGACCCTTCGCCGGCGTGGCATGCGTTTTGACTCTACGTCCGCGCTGCAGGACTCGCGGATCGAAGGGGTGAATCGTGGCCTTAGTGGATGAGCAGATCGCCTGGCTTGAGCGCGTGAAGATCCGCGCGCTCGCAGCGCAACTAGAACGGTACGAAAACGGCAAAGGCGATGTGGCCGCCAAGGAGGTCGAACGGTTGCGCGAGGTGTTGGCCGAATATCGCGCCATCGTGGAAGAATTTCGCAACCGTCCGCCAAAGGACTGAGCGACCGACTCAGGGCATGAGCAAACCGGTGCCATCAGCATCAAGGTCCTCTTTAACGCCGCGTCGCGGACCAGCCTCAGCTGCCTCCGGCCGATCCATCTCCTCTCCATAGCCTCGATAGGCATCGATGAAATCGGCCAATACCTTGGCGACGAAATCCCGCGCCGCGGTGGTCGGCGCAGTGGATAGAATGATCCGTACGAAAGGCTCGAAGGCTTCGATCAATTCATCGGCCGAGGCCGCCGGCGCGAAGCTGCGGGTGAATCTGTCTTCCGCATCCGACAGATCGGCCAGAAGCCCGCTCGCCAGCGTCACGAGCCCTTCGACCTTCTGACGATAGGCGCGATCCGCTGCGACCCGATTGACGTCGATGACGAGATCCGCCGCCGCGTATGACTGTGCATAAAAATAAAGATGCATGAGCACGAAGCAAATCAGATGGAGTCGGTTCGTCGGCGCAAAGCGCTCGAGCGGAAAGAGCGACCGCAGATAGCGCAGAAAATGATTGTGCCGATTGGCCTCCAGCGTGATGCGGATCGTGTTCACGAAATAAGCGTTGCCGCGCGCATATTGATCCACATAGGAACACCATTGTTGGAATAGATTGCGATAGATGAGAACATGCAGTCCGGGCAGCGCTGCTTTGATCGCTGCGAGACGACCGAGACTGCGTGTGCAGGATAAGATCGGATACTTGCCCATGCATTTGGCGTGATTGACGAGTTGTTCGAGATAAAGCCGCTCGTGATCGCGCAGCTCCGTCCCTGCCCCTTCGACCGCGATGAAGCGTTCATAGGCCAAGTCGCCGCTGAAGCCAGACACGCCACCGCCCGGTTTCAACAAAGGCATGAATTCATAAAAATACGGACGATAGATGGCCGGATGATGCGACAGCCAGCTCTCCGGCCGCTGCTGCAGCACCTGCGCCGGGGTGATCGTCGAAAGCTGCTCGTTGAACACCTCATAGTAAGCAAGAACATGGTCGAGCGCCCGGAAGCGCGACCAAAGCCACGTGCTGGAGGCTCGAAAGGATGAGTGCAGAAAGATCATGAGCGGAACCGATGAGGATCGGCCGGCGCCGCAACAATGGTTTGCAGGTCGGGCGCGGCCGATGAGTCTCACATTGTTCCGCCGCCGCGCTTTCGAGGACATACACATCGGCGTGAATCCGGCGCAGATCACGCTTTGCTGATGAGAGCGGCACTGACAGAACGGACGTCACGTCAATTGCTGCGTTCGGCCTTGCGCACCGTCGCCGCGATGAGTGGCAGCCGCAGCGCATAGGGCAAGCATCGGACGAATTTCGATAGGGCGACAAGCTGCCAGGGAAAGGCGATCTCGAAGCCGCCGCGCGCGAATCCATTGCAGATGATTTTCGCCGCGGCCTCCGGCTCGATCATGAACGGCATGTCGAACTGCTTTTCCTGGTCCGTCATTTCGGTGCGCACGAAGCCGTGGCTGAGAAGCTGAAAGGTCAGCCCCTTCTCCGCATAAGTGAGCCGCAGACTCTCGGCCATATGGATCAGCGCCGCTTTCGACGAGCCATAGGCGAGACTGCCGGGCAGCCCATTATAGCCGGCAAGCGAGGCGTTGATGGCGATCTGGCCCTGCCGGCGCGTGAGCATTGCGGCAATGAGCGGCGCGAGACAATTCACCGTACCGCCGACATTGACTTCATGCGTCTGCGCGATCACCGCCGCATCGAAGCCGATGCGTTCCGCCGGATAGAAGACGCCGGCATTGAGAAAGGCGAGTGCGATCGGGCCGATCTCCTGCTCGATCCGAAAGATCGTCCCGCCCATGGCGCTGCCATTCGTCACATCGCCGGGAAAAGCAAAAATTTGCTCCGGCGCCAGCGCCGCGAGACTTTCGAGCGCCTCTACCCGCCGGGCAGTGACTGCGACACGATAGCCACGCCGCGCCAGTTCGAGCGCGGTGGCGCGGCCGATCCCCGAACTTGCGCCCGTAATGAAGGCGACGCCGTCCTCAGGCTTGGCGCGATACATGATTTTTGCTCGTCACTTTTCGCAGGGTCGCGGAAGGTCGCTCCGGCCTCGACAGGCCGCCGCGGTCGGATCTATATAGTCGACCAATTTTATGGGGATAAGCCAAGATGAGTTCTCCGGACAGCGTGGTCGAGGCGATCGGAAAGACGCCTCTCATCAAACTGCAGCAGGCGTCGAAGCTGACCGGCTGCACCATCTATGGCAAGGCCGAATTCATGAACCCCGGCGGTTCGATCAAGGACCGCGCGGCTTTGGCGATCATTCAAGATGCGGTCCGCCGCGGCGCGCTGAAGCCCGGCGGCATGATCGTCGAAGGGACGGCTGGCAACACCGGCATCGGCCTCGCCATGGTCGCCAATGCGCTCGACTATAAGACGGTGATCGTCATCCCGGAGACGCAGAGCCAGGAAAAGAAAGACATGCTCCGCCTGCAAGGCGCGAGCCTGATCGAAGTGCCGGCGGTGCCTTATTCGAACCCGAACAACTATGTGAAGCTTTCCGGCCGGCTCGCCGAACGGCTGGCGAAGGAGCATCCGCAAGGGGCGGTCTGGGCCAATCAGTTCGACAATGTCGCAAACCGCCAGGGCCATATCGAGACGACAGGTCCGGAGATCTGGGCCGAGACCCAAGGCAAGATCGACGGCTTCATCTGCGCCGTCGGTACCGGCGGCACGCTCGCCGGCGTCGCCATGGCGCTGAAAGCCAAAAATCCGAACATCAAGATCGGCCTTGCCGATCCCTTGGGCGCCGCGCTCTATGAATATTATGCGCATGGGACTTTGAAGTCCGAAGGCTCCTCGATCACCGAGGGCATCGGTCAGGGCCGCATCACCGCCAATCTTGAAGATGCGCCGATCGACATACCGTTCCAGATTCCGGATGAAGAGGCCCTGCCCCTGCTCTTCGAGCTCGCCGAACACGAAGGGCTGCTGCTCGGCGGCTCATCCGGCATCAATGTCGCCGGCGCGATCCGCCTCGCCAAAGAGCTCGGTCCCGGCCATACGATCGTGACTATTCTCGCCGATTCCGGCGCGCGCTATCAGTCGAAACTCTACAATCCTGCGTTTTTGCGCGAGAAGAAACTGCCGGTGCCGAATTGGCTGGACCATCCGACCGTGATCAAGCCGGACTTTGTCTGATTTGGCCGGTTTGACCGAAGCGAGGTCCCTGACTTAAGCCATATGCAACATGAAGCTGAAGCCGGCGAGCCAAAGCAGAAAGAACATGACCGGGACGAGGAGCTTGTCTTGGCTGTGGCGGGCGCAGGTCATGGCGGAAGTCCTTTGCGTTTGAAGTCCTTTGCGTTTGGTGTCCTTTCTTCGCGCAAACGCCCGGCGGCTGCCGTGCGGGTTCGCACATGTCTCCGACCCCTGTCTCCGCCTAGCTCCAAGCCTATGATCGATGAGACTCTCCGATGACGACTGCTCCCTCCGACTTCTTCGTTTCGACCGAGTGGCTTGCGGCCCATCTCAATGAACCCGATCTCGTCGTCGTCGATGGCAGCTTCTTCATGCCGGATGAGAACCGCAATGCGCAGGCGGAATATCTCGCCGGCCATATCCCGGGCGCCGTCTTCTTTGACATCGATGTGATCGCCGATCATTCGACCGATCTGCCGCATATGCTGCCCTCGGCGGAGGTGTTCGCAAAGGCGATGCATGACTTCGGCATCAATGAGACGATGCGGATCGTGGTCTATGACGCCTCCGGCATTCAGGGCGTCGCGCGCGTCTGGTGGACGCTGCGCCTTTACGGCGCCAAGGACGTGAAGATCCTGAGCGGCGGCCTGCCGAAATGGAAGGCGGAAGGAAGGCCGCGCGAAAGCGGTGCCGTCACGCGGCCGCCGCAGAGCTTCAAGGTCCGGTTCGACGCCGCTGCCGTGGCCTCCGCCGCCGATGTCCTCAAAGCGTCGCAAGACGGCGTGCCACAAATCGTCGATGCGCGTTCCGCGCCGCGGTTTAAAGGCGAGGTTCCGGAGCCACGGCCAGGCCTGCGCTCAGGTCACATTCCCGGGAGTTTGAATGTGCCTTACCGCGAAGTCATCGAGAACGGCGAGATGCGTTCGCCCTCCGACGTCGCGGCACTCTTCACGCGCGCCGGTGTCGATCTTTCGCGGCCAATCATTACCAGCTGCGGCTCTGGCGTGACGGCAGCGATTCTATTGCTGGCGCTGGAGACGACCGGAAAACAAGGCATCGTGCTCTACGACGGCTCCTGGACCGAATGGGGCGGAAGGCCGGATCTGCCCATAGCGCAAGGCTGAGCGCGGCAGCATTGCAGCAGAAAATTCTGCGAATAAAGCGCATGCATTGGGATCAACGCCTTCGCCGATCTTCTTAGTCTTGGCTGCGAAATGCGCCGAATACAAGGCTTTGCTGAGGCGCA
>JBKQRA010000122.1:0-2719 GCA_052144065.1 Methylovirgula sp.
TAAGACGGATCGGACAGAGCACCAGAAGGGCGACCATCACTCCATTGCGGACCTGCCTTGCCCGGCGCAGCGGCGTGAGATCGGGATTGTCGGTGGCCTCCCCGATGAGGGTGAGCCCGGCCTCAAAGAGACGATCGGGATCGACAATGCGATGGTCCTTGGATTGGGGCCGCATCATCAAGGCAAAATCCTTCTCGAGCTCCGCGAGCCATGTGAAGTCCCCGTTTGGATCGAGCAATTCAGCAGCACGGCGCAGCTTATGGATCGTTTGCGCCGTGGTGACCGAGCCGACCCGGACGCGTAATTCCTCGACGAATCTTTCGACGCGGTCTGGGGTTACCTGTCCAGCCGCCTGTGCCTCGGGCTTGAAGAGATCGTTGCGGATGAGATGATCGGTAAAATAGCCGTAGCGGCGAGCGAGATCGTCCTGCGTGACAGGGGCAAGGTGAGCGCCGGCCCCGCCTTTGCGCAGACGGGCGCACGGCGCGATCGCGCGCGCCCACGCAGCCCGGTCGGCGACCGTCCAACTTGCGATCGGCACGGAGCGTACGGGCGTCGTCGGGAGATCTCGACGCGGATTGCCGCTCGTGGATCCCTCGCCATTTGCGCCATGGTTTTGTGTCTCTTCAGTCATCATCGCCTTGCTCCAACCGGCGCAGGCGCAAGTTTCGGACGAGATCGCCATAGACCTCGCCGGCATGGGTGGATTCAAGACCAATGTAATTGCGGATCGTGATCTGCACCGTGCGATGGCCGAGCAGCAGCCGCACCAGTTCGTAATTGCCCGGCTGGTGCTTGAGGATGATCGCCGCCGAGAGGTGCCGGAACTGATGCACAGTCAAACGCAGACCAATCGATTTTTCGATGAAGCTCGTGATCTGATCGCTCAGCGTTGTAAGAAGCTTATGGCTCTCCCCTGCCCCCGGGAACAGCCACGGATTATCCGCGCGATCGACGAGCGCCGGACGATAGTTGAACAGATAATCGTCGATGAGCGCGGTCAGCTCGGCATCGAGCGGGAAGTCGATTTTGACGCGGTTCTTCACATCATAGTTCGGAAAGTTAAGCCGATAGGGCGTTTGCGGTCCACCTGTTCGAATGAGATTCTCGCCAATGCGGATCGTGCCGAGATTGCCGCGGCGGATCGGAGCAAAATTGAGGATGCCGATTGCGACAGCCATCTGCGCCCGTACGGCCGCCTTGATGGGGGAGGAATAGGAGGCTTCCTTCGCCTCTGCCAAAAGAACATGCGGCAATTGATGCAGTGCACGCCAGGCATCGCTTTGCATGAAGGTGCGGATGGCGGTCAGGTTCTTGTCGGTCATGCCGTCGGGACGATGATGTTCGAGATCGGCGCGTATGTCGTCGAGCTCTTCGAGTTTATCCGCCGACAAGCAATTGGCACTCCGCGCGAGGCCGACGAAGAGAATCGCAAGGTTAATCGTAAAGATGGACGGCTCTTCCCCGTTCTTCGCCCAATAGGCATCAAGGACGCGCCGGCTGACGGCTGGATCGAGAAAGGATGAGAGTGAGGTCAGATCCTCCATGCCGATGCCGATTCGGGTCGCCATCCTGAGCGCCGCTTCGAGCATGGCGCGACGGCCCCGGATCGTGGTCGCCTTGGCCGGCGGTACCCGCTTGCCCTTAGGGGTCTTGCGAACCCGTGTGAGACTGTCGAGATAGGCCTCGATCTCGTAGCGCAAACCAATCGGATAGGCTTCCCAAGGCGGAAACGCTTCGGCCTTGCGCGACGGCGGCTCGAACAGGAACTGGCTCGGCCAGCCGGGAACCGTCCGCGCTAGATCATTCCAATGCCGCGCCAAGGAGCGGCGGGCCGCCGCATCCGCCGCAAGCGAGGTTGTGTAGCGGCGATACTCCAAAAAGGCGTCGATGACCGCCTCGTCGACGGAACTTGCCGCAATATTGCGCGCTGAGCAAAATCGCATGAGCGGCAAAAGGCGCGTCCTGTGGGGCAATTTGGGGCACCTGTCCCGCAAAACCTCCCACTCAAGCGAGAGGCGCATGCCCCGGGCCGGCACACGCTTTTCCTGGCGCATCCAGGCGAGCGCGGCCCGGACATTCGACAAATGATTGGCAAGGGTCTTTTGGGTCACCCCAAGCCGGGTGGCTTTTAGCCGACTCGCTGGAAGGCGGACCGCTGTCCAGCGCGCGGGCAGCAAAACCATCGGCCGGTCGAGAAACGCCGCCACCCGGCGCAGCGAACAAGACCAATGGTTTTTCACGTCGGCCGGAAGATCCGGGTCGGCCGTGATCGCGGCGATGGCCGCCTCGAAGGAAAGCTCGTGCAGCCCGATTTCGGGGCCACCGGCGGCGGCAACAGGAAGGATCAATGGGGTGAGATCATTCATTGGGCAGGCCCTTTGGAGCACGGGGTTTGATTTAGGTAGATTGGGTTTCATATTGGAGCAAATTGGGATTACGTCAAGCATATACTGGGTACATGTACAGTGACATACGTTCCTAATCTTAGTTACGTGAGTAATACCGCAATTTATGTACTTTCAGCTGCATTCCCATTGATGCCCGTTGTTTCAATTGAGCCGACGGCCTGACCCAAGGCAGGCACACGCACGCCGATGTAGTCCTCGCGAATGGCGACGGTCTCTGTGCAGGAGCGGCACTTGTCCTTTGCCGGACGGCCCGGGCCCGGACGACGCTCATACTCGGACGTGGAGCCCCTTGAGTTCGCCCGCTTGAA
>JBKQRA010000123.1:0-5855 GCA_052144065.1 Methylovirgula sp.
CAAGGCGAATCGCACCTCGGGGGCGAGCGCGCGCGGTCTCGGCTTCGAGGAGGCGCTGCCGGTCTTTGCGGAAATCCGCGAAACGCTCAGGATTGCCGTCACGACCGATGTGCATGAAACCACCCAATGCGCGCCCGTTGCGGAAGCCGTCGATCTTCTGCAAATCCCGGCCTTTCTCTGCCGGCAGACGGATCTCCTTCTAGCGGCTGCCACGACGGGCAAGCCGGTCAATATCAAGAAGGGGCAGTTTCTGGCGCCCTGGGACATGGTCCATGCGGTCGACAAGATCCGTGGCGCCGGCAATCGCTCGGTGCTGGTGACGGAGCGCGGCACGAGCTTTGGCTATAATGCGCTTGTCGCCGATATGCGGGCGCTGCCGATTCTCGCCCAGACGACCGGCGCGCCGGTGATCTTCGATGCGACCCACGCCGTTCAGCAACCTGGCGGTCAGGGATCAAGCTCTGGCGGCGAACGCCGTTTCGTGGCGACTTTGGCGCGCGCCGCCGTGGCGGTCGGGATCGCCGGGCTTTTCATCGAGACGCATCAGGATCCGGACCGGGCGATGTCCGACGGCGCCAATATGATCGCGCTGAAGGATTTGCCAGGACTTTTGGAAGAGCTGCAGGCCTTTGACCGGATCACCAAGTCTTATGCGGATCGACAAGCAGCATCAAAGGGATCGGCGTAACGTCCGGGAAGTCTTGCGCATGCGAGTCATGCGAGATGCGATCCTTGCGCTCGCGGCAGAGCGCATAGAGCCGCGTTCCCGGCTCATAGCCATAGCCTTGGCAGAGCGCATCGTTTTGCGTCTGCCACGCGGGAAAGAAAGGAATCGGCGAGATGTCGCCGCCGAAGCCGCAAAGCCCGACAAAGCAGCCGACGAGGCCGCTGACAATCGCGAGACGTTTGATCAAAGGGCGCTGCACCATGCCGGCAAGTCTAGCCGGCTTTGCGCGCCGCTGAAAGTCACCCGCGCGTGAAATAGCCAGCGACTGCGAGAAATGGCTAGCGGCCGCGATAGGCGGGTACGCCCTGATCCGGTACCCAGGTGCCGTCGGGCAATATCCCGATTTCCCAGAACACATCGATCGGCATGCCGCCGCGCGGGTAGAAATAGGCGCCTATCCGGAACCAGCGCGGCCCCAGAAGGTGAACCAGATCCTTGCCGATCCGCAACGTGCAGTCTTCGTGGAAAGCGCCCTCATTGCGGAACGAGGCGAGATAGAGCTTTAGCGATTTCGACTCGACCAGCCAAGCGTTGGGCAGATAATCGATGATGATGTGGGCAAAGTCTGGCTGCCCCGTTACGGGGCAAAGGCAGGTAAACTCCGGCGCGGAAAAACGCGTGATGTAGTCGGCGTCGGGATGCGGATTTGCGACGCGGTCGAGCTGTGCCTCTGCCGGCGTAGGCGGAATGACGGCGCTGCGGCCGAGTACCGGGGGGTCTTTAGGGGCCTGTTCCATAGCCTACCTCGACTCGATCAGCGTGAATGCAATGATTAGCATTGATAACGCCTGCCGCGTCAAACAGGCTTCATTTTGCTCGTCTTTAACAAGATTTCTGCCTGTGGCGGTCCGTCACGTCCGGCGCTTTTTCGGCGTCTGTCGTCCGCTACCTCTTTTTTCCGCCTCGCCAGCGTCGTAGAAACCGCAGCTCAAAGCATCAGACCCAAAGGGAGCCCCCATGACCGCCATCATCGACATCGCCGCCCGTGAGATCTTGGATAGCCGCGGCAATCCAACGGTCGAGGTCGATGTCACCCTCGAAGACGGAACCATGGGCCGCGCGGCGGTCCCCTCCGGCGCCTCGACCGGCGCGCATGAGGCGGTCGAATTGCGCGACGGCGACAAGGGGCGCTTCGGCGGCAAGGGCGTGCTGCAAGCGGTTGCTGCCGTCAATCGCGACATCTTCGATGCCGTCAGCGGCATGGATGCCGAGGACCAAATCGCCATCGACGAGACGCTCATCGCGCTCGACGGAACCGAGAACAAGAGCCGCCTCGGCGCCAATGCCATTCTCGGCGTTTCGCTGGCCGTCGCCAAGGCCGCGGCGGAAGTTTGCGGCCTGCCGCTCTATCGCTACGTCGGCGGCACCTTCGCGCATGTACTCCCCGTGCCGATGATGAATATTCTTAACGGCGGCGTCCATGCCGACAATCCGATCGACTTTCAGGAATTCATGATCCTGCCGATCGCCGCGCCGTCCTTTGCCGAGGCGGTGCGCTGGGGTGCTGAAGTCTTTCATGTGCTGAAGTCGCAGCTCAAGGCTGATGGACACAATACCAATGTCGGCGACGAGGGCGGCTTTGCCCCCAATCTGCCTTCCGCCGAGGCGGCGCTCGAATATTGCCTCGGCGCCATCAGCGGCGCCGGCTTCAAGCCCGGCGAAGACATCGCGCTCGGCCTCGATTGCGCGGCGACCGAATTTCACCACAGCGGCAAATATGTCTATACCGGCGAGAATAAGACCCGCTCGATTGAAGAGCAGGCGCAATATCTCGCCAAGCTCGCGAGTGACTTCCCCATCGTGACGATCGAAGACGGCATGGGGGAGGACGATTGGGAAGGCTGGAAGATCTTGACCGATCTGCTCGGCAAGAAGTGCCAGATCGTCGGCGACGATATTTTCGTGACCAATGTCGGTCGCCTGTCGAAAGGCATAGCCGGCGGCATCGCCAATTCGATCCTGGTCAAGGTCAATCAGATCGGCTCGCTTAGCGAGACGCTCGCCGCCGTCAGCATGGCGCAGCGCGCCGGCTATACAGCCGTGATGTCGCATCGCTCCGGCGAAACGGAGGATTCGACCATTGCCGATCTCGCCGTCGCGACGAATTGCGGACAGATCAAGACGGGTTCGCTGGCGCGCTCCGACCGGTTGGCCAAATACAACCAGCTGATCCGGATCGAAGAGGAACTCGGCCCGCAGGGGATCTACGCTGGCCGCAGCGCTCTGAAGGCGCTGGCCTGAGGCTGAGCGACACGACGATGGCGGGCGAAGAAACGATCATACGCATATTCGCCCGCGGTCGTGTGCAAGGCGTCGGCTATCGCAATTTCACGCTCGTGCATGCGACCACCCTTGGCGTCGCCGGCTGGGTGCGTAATCGCAGCAATGGCGATGTCGAAGCGGTCTTCGCCGGCCGCGTCGAAGCGGTCGAGGCCTTATGCGACCGCTGCCGCCGGGGGCCGGAAATGGCCGTGGTCGAGGCTCTCGAGATCATCGAAACCGATCGTTCCGCGTTGGCCGAAGTTGGCTGGGTCGGCGGCTTCCTGCAGCTCGTGACTCTCTAAGCGCGGCCGGCGAGTCCAAGCTGGCTCCGCAGGATATTTTCAAGATCGTTGATGTGGAACGGCTTCTGCAGAATGGGGCGTTCCGAATATTTGCTTGGCACGCCGGCATTGCCATAGCCGGTCGTAAAGATGAAGGGCGTACCGCGCGCGGCGAGGAGGTCGGCCACCGGATCGATCTTCTGCGCGCCGATGTTCACATCGAGCAATGCGATGTCGATCTGGAGAGTTTCGAGCTGGCTCAAGGCATCGCCGACTTGCGTTACGCTCGCAGCGACAGTGAAGCCGAGTTCGGCAAGCATATCGCCGAGCATCAACGCGATCAGGGGCTCGTCTTCGACGATGAGAATGCGCGGTTGCGCAGTCTCATCCTGTTCGGTTTCACCCGCCATGCCCCGTACCTGTTGTTTGTTTTTTGAAAATCGTCGTGTTGACGTCGACCTTGCCGTGACGCTGATCCGAAGTCCAGTCATTCATCTGCGCTCTGCAACGGACGCGGCTTTTCGGTCGTGAAAATGTGCGAGAATGGCATTTTTGAGACTAAATAAGACAATTTATCACAATAGTTTATGCGATGAACTGCATGTATTTAATGAGCATCGAATTGTGGCACGTTGCACGCCAATTTTCGTTTATTGCTTGCGTGGTAAATTGCAGCCGATCACGGCGCTAGCCGTGAAGAGCCAGCCCAGAATCGTCAGCGTGCCGCCAATCGGCGCGGCATAGGGAAAGAGCCGCGTGCCAGTATAGGCATGGACCGTTAGATCGGCGCCAAACAACAGGCCGCCGGCCAAAAGAATGCTGGCCGCAAAATAGAACCACGATGACCGTCGCGCCGCATGCGCACCGAAGGCGCTGATGCCGATCGCGGCGGCGGCATCGAGCATCAGGAAATGCGACGAGGTCGTCAGCAACGGTTCGGGATGCTGATGCGCCGCGGATGCTGCTTCGATCACGCCTGCCGCGCCCATCAGCGCCGCAATGAAGACTAAGCCGGAGGCCCAGCGGGACATGAATCACCCTCGCGCTTGGCGGCCGCGCGCCGGTCCTCGGAGGCCCAGCGCAGCCGCGCCGCCTCCAGTCCCCACACGGCTCCGAAGGCGAGAAAAAGTTGTCGCCAGTGATCGATATCGATCTGGAAGCCTTGCATCAACCAGGCGAAGAGTGCCGGCCAGAAGACTTGCGCGAGGCGCTGATAGGGCGAGCGCGCGAACATCAGCCGGAAGCCGACGAAACAGGTCGAGAGAACGATGACGATCCAGGTGAAACCGCCGAGCCAGCCATCGTTTGCAAAAGCGCCGATGTAGGAATTATGCGGCTCGGCCTCGAAATAGTCGCGGAAGCGGAGCGGACCGAAGCCTTGCGGCCGGTCGAGCAGCATCGGCAATGAGCGCGCCTGATTGCCGAAGCGGCCGGTCGCGCCGGTGTCATAGGATTTCGTCAGCTGGGCGCGATCGAGCAGCATTTCGCGCGTATCGGGTTTTGCCAAAAGGACGAGGACGGCGGCAAAGCCCAGACCAAAGGTGACTGCGGCAATCAGCGCGATCCGACGCCGCGTCTGGGCCGAGCGCACCGTCAAGAATCCCGCACTGCCCATGATGAGCGAGGCGCCGATCAAGGCGCCTGAGGCGCCGCGCGAGAAGGAGGCGAAGACGCCGAAGATCAGGATTGCCAGCGTGCCGGCCGAGAGCAGAGGGCGTTTCGTCGTGCCGAGCAGCAGGCCTTGCAGCACATAGACGGCGCCCAGCACGAGATAGGAGCCATAGAGATTGGGATCGTCGAAGGTCGCGGACGCGCGGCCTTCGTCGCGGCTCCAGTCGAGGCCGGCACCGCCGATATCGAGATAGCCGAGGATCGCGCTGACCACGGCGCCGGCCGTATAGGCCTTCAAGGTGATCTCGGCGCGCTCAATCGAATTCTGCGAGAAGAACAGGGTGAAGAAGAAGACCGTGCAGATGATGTAGAGCGACTGCAGCTCATACATTCGGGGCGTCGCCGTGTCCCAATGATGCGCGGTCTCGTCCCAATAGGGCATCAGCGCCGCAAAGCCGAGCGTCAGGAAGATGAGCCAGAGCGCCAGAATATAGACGACGCCCTGATGAATCTTGAAGCCGCCAACAATCCATAGCGGACAGACGATCAGGAACAGAAAATCATAGGGCGAGGGGCGGAAGGCCGCGAAGATGCCGGCGAAGATGAAGAGGCAATAGAAGCCGTAAAACAACCGCCGATAGCTCAGCGTTGGACCTGCCGCATAGGGATAGAGCTGGTCGCTCATAGGCGCGGCTCCGGTCTCCCGCGCCTAATAGGCATTGTCGGTCTTCAGGAGCGCGAAGGGTGTCGCAAAGAGAATATAGAGGTCGAGAAGGATCGACCAATTCTCGATGTAATAGAGATCGTGCTCGACGCGCTGCTGGATCTTCTCCTGCGTGTCCGTCTCGCCGCGCCAGCCGTGGATCTGCGCCCAGCCGGTGAGGCCTGGCTGCACCTTATGCCGGGCGAAATAGCCATCGACGACTTCGTCGTAAAGGCGTTCGGCCGCCTTGGCCTGCACCGCATGCGGGCGC
>JBKQRA010000124.1:0-4656 GCA_052144065.1 Methylovirgula sp.
TCGATGCCTATCCGCAGGTGACATTGGATCTGTCATTGCTCGATCGATCGGTGCATCTGATCGAGGAAGGCTTCGATGCGGCTTTACAGATCGGCAAGCTCGAAAATTCCGATCTCATTGCGCGCAAGCTCGGCGACATCAGAATGATCGTCTGCGCCGCGCCAGCCTATCTCCAACACCATGGTATCCCGCAGAGTCCGGAAGAGCTGCAAGACCATCGCTGTCTCGTCTTCGCCGATCCTGCGGCCGCGCCCGAATGGCGCTTCCGGCGCAAGGACGGTCGTAATGTCACGATCCTGCCGCCAGCGCGGCTCTGCAGCAATGCGCTTGATCTTGTCGTCGCCGCCGCGATCGACGGCGCCGGGCTTGTGCGCGCGCCCGCATGGCAGATTGCCGCGGCAGTGAAGAGCGGCCGGCTGACCCCCGTGCTGGAGGCCTATGAGCGCCCGCCCGCGCCGCTCCACATCGTCTTCACCAAGGCGCGTTCGCATTTGCCCAAGCTGCGGGTTTTCGTGGATTTTGTTTTCGCCCATCGGGCTTTCTAACAAGGCATTGAAAATGCGGCGGTTGGGCAGATTCTGTTCACGCAAGCGTCGCAATCACCTTACTTTGGGCAAATCAGATTAGGCGCTTGTTAAGCGCGGGAGTCGCCTTTATTCGACTGCAAAGCCATTGCATTATGGTGATCTCCGGCTCTGCCGTTTTATCGAGCCGTCCCCTCGCCCGAGGACTTTATGTTCAAGAAGCTCTACCAATGGACGCTGTCTTTGGCCGAGAGTCGCCATGCGCCGGTTGCGCTCGGCCTCGTTGCTTTTGCCGAAAGCTCTTTCTTTCCGATCCCGCCCGACACGATTCTGGTGCCCATGTCGATTGCGCGGCCGAACCGGGCGCTCGTCTATGCGCTGATCTGCACCGTCGCATCGGTTCTCGGCGGCCTGCTCGGCTACGCCATCGGCGCGCTGCTTTTCGAGACGATCGGCAAATGGCTGATCTCCGTCTATGGCTATGGCAACAAAGTCGAGGAGATGCGGCTCCTCTATGCGCATTGGGGCTGGGCGGTGATCCTGCTCAAAGGCTTTACGCCGATTCCGTTCAAGATCGTGACCATCACCAGCGGTCTCCTCGCCTATAGCCTGCCACTGTTCATCGTCCTGTCGATCGTGACGCGCGCGGCGCGCTTCTTCGTTGTCGCGGCGCTGCTGAACCGTTTTGGTGCGACCATCCATGTGATGCTCGAAAAATACTTCGGCTTCTTCCTGCTCGCGCTCGCCGCAGTTACCTTGCTTGGCTTCTGGATAGCCAGCCATATGGTGTGAGGCGGATAGGTGAAGGATCTACTCAAACGGCCGCGCCTGACCGCGGCGCTGGCGATCTTCGTGCTGGCCGTCGCGACGATCGGCGGCGCCTGGATCTTCCAGGCCTTTGGCTATGCGCCCTGCGAATTATGCCTGACCGAACGGCTGCCCTATTACACCGGCATCGTCGTCGCGGCGCTCGCCATCGTCTTCGCGCTGCGACGTGCGTCAACGCCGCTGAAGATCTGCTTCATCCTGCTGTTCGTGATCTTCGCCGGCGGCGCGGCGCTCGGCATCTATCACGCGGGCGTCGAGTATAAATTCTGGCCGGGTCCGGCCGGTTGCACAGGATCGTTCCACGCGGCGCATTCGACGGCGGAATTCTTGAAGCAATTGCAGGAGGTCAAGGTCGTGCGCTGCGATGAAGTCGCGCTGCGCGTCATGGGCCTCTCGCTTGCCGGCTGGAATGTGATCATTTCGATCGCGCTCGCGATCTGGGCGCTCATCGGCCTGCGCCAGCCGCACGAGCTCACCTGAGACCCTTCGACGTCTTTCTGGCCTCGACTTTCTCTGTCCTCGCACCGCGATCATCATGGGCCGATGCTCGGATCGTGGGCAACGGCCGTTGCGGCGCTTGCCGCTTGGGCAGGCTTGGGCGGCCGGGCCAGCAAAAACGGCAGCACGATCATTAATTGATCGGGGTTTTGTGCGAGCAGGCTGAGAGTCCCGATAATCGAATGGGCAGCCTGTCCTAATCGCGGGCCGAGCAGCGCGCCGCGCCGGTTCGCAAGCTTCAGACTGAATAAAATTAAGTCACTGTAATTGCAAAAGATTTTGGCTTTTGATTTGGCCGCCTCCGTATTAATGCCCACCTGCTGTTTTGCGGCCGCGCAAAGGCGCACGGACGCAATGCCGATTGAAGGATCCATTTGGGGGACGCAACGATGCGGACTTATTTCTACGCCGGCGCCGTGGCGCTTATTCTTGCGGCTGTTTCGCTTCCGGCCCAGGCGCAGAACGCCAGCCGGATGCGGGCCGAGGCCATCTCCGCGCCGCAAGCCTGCCATGTCGAATGCATGGACGGCTGCCGAAGCCATTTCTCGCATTTCGAGGCCTGCCCGAAGCAGTGCCAGAAGCTCATCTGCCAATAATCGGAAGGTCGCCGGGGCTCTTCAGCTTTCCGCGAGCAATTGCGCCCTGGCGCGCAGCTTTTCCGTTTCGCTCTTCAATTGCCCGCAGGCCGCGAGAATATCGCGCCCACGCGGCGTCCGCACGGGGCTCGCATAGCCGGCTGCAAAGACGATGTCGGAGAAGGCCTCGATCTTCTCCCAGTCCGAGCAGTCATAGGGTGCGCCAGGCCAGGGGTTGAATGGGATCAGATTGATCTTCGCCGGTATGCCTTTCAGGAGCCGGACGAGGGCGCGCGCTTCGGCGGGTGAATCGTTCACGTCCTTCAGCATCACATATTCGAAGGTGATGCGCCGGGCGTTCGAGGCGCCGGGATAGTTGCGGCACGCGTCGAGCAGCTCTTTCAGCGGATATTTCTTGTTGAGCGGCACGAGCTTGTTGCGCAGCTCGTCGTTGACCGCATGCAGCGAGATCGCGAGCATCGGCGAGGCTTCGAGGCCGAGCCGGCCGATCTGCGGCACGACGCCGGCGGTCGAGACCGTGATCCGCCGCTTCGACAGCGCCAGCCCGTCGCCATCCGAGAGAACACCGACCGCATCGCGGACATTATCGAAATTATAAAGCGGCTCGCCCATGCCCATGAAGACGATGTTCGAGATGGCGCGGCTGTCGGCGCCGGGTAAGAGCCCATCCGTCGGCGGCGTCAGGCCGGGAAAATCGCCGAGTCTTTCGCGGGCGACGACAAGCTGCGCCACGATCTCGCGGGTCGAGAGATTGCGCACCAGATGCTGCGTGCCGGTATGGCAGAAGCTACAGGTCAAGGTGCAGCCGACCTGGCTCGAAATGCAGAGTGTCCCGCGGTCGCTCTCGGGGATATAGACGCATTCGACTTCGACCGGCTTGCCGTTGGTATCGCCGGGAGCCGGCGGAAAGCGGACCAGCCATTTCCGTGTGCCGTCTTGCGAGACTTGCTCGGTCACGACCTGCGGCCGCGTCAGGCTGAAATTTTCAGCAAGCGCGGCACGGAGCGCTTTGCCGATGTTCAGCATTACGTCGAAGGAGGTCGCGCCCTGAAAATAGATCCAGTGCCAGAGCTGCGCCGTGCGCATCTTGATTTCGCGCTCCGGCACGCCGAGCGTGCGGAAGGCGTCTCCGATCTCGGCGCGCGTCGCGCCGACAAGCGAAGGCTTCTCAAGGCTTTCGGACGATAAGGCAGCGCCGGCTTGGACTTGTCCAAAATTCGCCGTGTGGCTCTGTAAGTGTTCAGGGGACGACATCGAGTTCCTCTATCATCAATTCGCTCCTATCTCCATAAAAACGGCCTCGAAAGGTGATTGATATGCCTGCACCCAAGCATTGGTTTCTGCCCTCTGCCCTGCTTTTCTCCGCCGTCGTCGCCTCGGCTTTGATGGTTTCGCCGGGATGGGCGCAGGCCGAGCCGGCGAGCACGGATGCGCTGCCCCATATCACCGTCATCGGCCGGGCCCATATCGACGTTGTGCCGGATATTGCGATTCTTTCGGTTGCGGTTGCCACCGAACGGCCGAAGGCGGCGGATGCGGTCTCGGACAATTCGACGGCCACCCATGCGTTGATCGATGAGCTGAAATCGCAAGGCTTCGATGCGCAGGACATCAAGACCGTCTCGATCACCCTGGTGCCGGTCTATGACCAGCAGCGCGATCCCGTGACTCATATTTCGAAGCAGATTCTGCGCGGCTATCGGGCCCGCAATAGCCTGGCGATCAAGGTCCATAATATCGACAAGGCCGGCATGCTCGCCCGCCAGATGATCGACAAGGGCGTCAACGAATTCTACGGCATCAGCTTCGACTATCAGAACAAGACCGAGGCCTATGACAAGCTGCGCGGCGACGCCGTCCAAGACGCGTTGCGCAAGGCCAAGGCCTATATGCCGCCGCTCGGCCTGAAGCTCGGCCGCGTCCTCGAAATCGTGCCGCAAGCCAATATCGGCTCGCCGCGCGGAACGATCTTCGCCGCCGCCGCCATGGACGGCGGCAATGCCACGAACATTCCGATTGAGCCCGGGACTCAGACGCTCGAAATCGAAGTGAAGGTCACCTGGGAGATCAGCCCCGCGCAATAGCCGGGCTTAATCCGGCTTGTCCGTCTTGGTCTTCAGGACGTCGGCAAGCCGGACTTGCGCGGAACCTGGGGCCAAGGGCTTTTGCTGGCTCTCATGCGGCGCCCAGCCGGAGAGAAAGATCACCTC
>JBKQRA010000125.1:0-17294 GCA_052144065.1 Methylovirgula sp.
GATTCGCGTCCGCTCACCGCTTGAGGCTTCGGCCTTGATCGGCGGTCGCGGGTCTGGCAGCGGCGTGCCGTACAGGTAAGGTGGATCGGGAGCGTTACGCTCCTCTTTTGACCAAGAGACTAGTCAAAGTACAGCAGCTATGATAGGTTACATGTAACTGTAATCGAAACCATCATGGCCCCTACGTCCAAGTCCAGATCGAAGTTGACGTCTAAGCCCAAGCCATCCCGCGAGAAGGTGCGCGAACATCGCGAACGCTTGCGGCGGCAAGGTTTGCGACCCATTCAGATTTGGGTGCCGGACGTGCGTGCGCCCTCCTTCCGGTCGGAAGCCCATCGCCAATCGCTCTCTGTCGCCGCAAGCACCCAGGCCAGCGAGGACCAGACTTTTATCGATGCGTTCTCAGAACTCGATTTCGAAATTGAGGGCGATGAATGAGGCGCGGCGACATTTGGACCGTCGGCGGGGCCAAGGATTATGCGGGCAAGCCGCGTCCGGCTGTCATAGTGCAGGATGACAGTTTCGACGCAACGGACTCGATCACAATCTGCGCTTTTACGACGGATGAAACGGATGCGCCTTTGTTCCGGCTGCCCATAGAACCGAACGAGCGCAACGGACTACATGCCGTCTGTCGTCTGATGGTGGACAAGATCACTACCGTCCAGAAATCCAAGATCGGCGAGCACGTCGGCAAATTAGACGACGAAGATATCCTACGTCTCAATCAGGCGGTTCTGGTTTTCCTTGGACTGGCTGTGTCACCGAAGCCAAAGCGAGAACCTTGAGACATGAGATGGACGTCGGAAGCGTTCGGGGGAGCCTCATGACCATCGCCATGTATGGCATCAAAAATTGCAGCACGGTCAAAAAGGCGCGTGATTGGCTCGAAGGGCGTGGCGTCGCCTATGAGTTCCATGACTACAAGACCGAAGGCGCCGATGCGAAAAAGCTCGAAGACTGGTGCAAGGAGTTCGGTTGGGAGAGCGTACTCAATCGCGCCGGCACGACCTTCCGCAAGCTGCCCGATGCCGATCGTGAAAATCTCGATGCGGCGAAGGCGATCAAGCTCATGCTGGCGCAGCCGTCGATGATCAAACGTCCCGTCGTTGATCTCGGCACCAAGCGGCTGCTCGGCTTCAAGGAGCCGGCCTATGCCGAGGCCTTCGGCAAGCCCAAATGATCATTTGGCGAAGAGCTGGCCCAAATCCTTGAAGGCTTTGAATTCGAGCGCATTGGCGGACGGATCGAGAAGGAACATTGTCGCTTGCTCGCCGACCTCGCCCTCGAAACGCGTATAGGGTGGGATCACAAATTTCACGCCCGCATCGGTCAGCTTGGCGGCGATCTTCTTCCACGTGTCCATGTCGAGGACGACGCCGAAATGCGGCACCGGCACGTCATGGCCGTCGACCGGATTGCTGTCAGCCTCGGGCGTGGCGGATTTGCCCGGCACGAGATGCGCCACGATCTGATGGCCGAAGAGATCGAAATCGATCCATGTGTCGGCGCTGCGGCCCTCGGGGCAGCCGAGCAGCTCACCATAAAAGCGCCGCGCCGCGCCGAGATCATGCACGGGGAAGGCGAGATGGAAGGGGTTGAGCTGACCCATAATCTCTCCGCTTGATCGCAAAATCGCGCTGTAGCGCCGTCGCGCTATATTGTCGAGATGGACGAAGTGATCAACGGCATCGGGGCTGAAGCGCTGCCGGATGCGGCGATCTCTTGAAAATGTTACTTTTCACTGGATTGAAGAAGGGCTTTTCCCGATGCGCAGCGACGTCACGATCAGACCCAAAGCCGTTCCCGCCGTCAGTCTTTTGGCCGCGGCGCTCGGTGCCGCAGCCTTTGGTGCGATCGCCGTCGGCGCGCTGGCGATCGGCCGTGTCGCCATTGGCCGCGTCGCGATGGGCCGGCTCGATATCAAGCGGGCGCGCTTCCAGTCGCTCGCCGTCGATGAGTTGACGGTCCGGCGCCTTACCATCATCGAGCGAGACAAAGTCTGAACGGCTAAGCGCTCAAACCGCCTGGCTAGTGATCGTTTCGCGGGTCAGATCGAGCCAGGCTTGGGCGGCCGGCGGCAGGAAGGCGCCACGCCGCCAGATCAGCGCCATGCGCCATTCGGTCTCCGGCTCATTGAGGAGTAGGCAGGCTGCCGCGACGTTGTTCGCGCGTTCGACGATGAGCCGCGGCAGAAAGGCGACGCCGACGCCGGCGGCGGCCAGTTCCAAAATGAAATCGATCTGGCTGCTGCGCGTTACGATTGTTGGCGTAAAGCCGCGGCTTTCGCAGGCATCGAGAATGATCTTGTTGAGGCCGAACCCCGCCTCGAACAGAATGAAGGGAATGTCACGCAGCGCCGCTATCTCGGTCGAAGCTCGGTTCGCGAGCGGATGCGCCTTGGGCAGCACGGCGACCAGAGGCTCAACCCGTACCTCCTGCCAGTCGAACTCTTCCGGCACGGGCAGGAGAGAGGCGGCGAGATCGATGTCGCCGGCGCGCAAAATCTCTTCCAGTCTTTCGCTGCCATGTTCAACAAGCTTGATGTCGATGCCCGGATAGCGGCTGCGATAGGTGGTGAAGAGCGGCGCGAATAAGATGCTGCTGCCGACGCGCGGCAGCCCGAGCCGCAGCGTGCCGCCGCTAAGTCCCCGCAGCGCGTCGAGCTCGCCGATCAAATCGTCGCGCTCCGCGAGGATTTTCAGCGCCCGCCGATAGACGATCTGCCCGGCGTCCGTCAGCGCATTGCGATAGCCGCTGCGGTCGAAGAGGGGGAGGCCCAGCTCCTCTTCAAGCTGCTTTACGGCTTTGCTCACGGTCGATTGGGTCGAGAAAACGACCTTGGCGGCCTGGGAAAAGCCGCCCTGTCTCACGACCTCGACAAAGGCGCGGAGCGCTTTGATCTGCATCTATATTCCATATCAGAATTATTATTATGCAATCAATTCATTTGGCGCATGTTGCGATGCGGCTTATCTCTCTCGGCAGAGGGGAATCGCATCCATGCGACATTTCATTATTCGTTCTCGCCATTGGCTGCATCACAGCGGGATTTTGCAGATCGGCCTGCTGGCGCTCTTTTGGGCGGTCGGCGAGATCATCGCCAATCTCGGCCATCTGCCTGTGCCGGGCGGCATCGTCGGCATGCTGATTGTGCTCGGCCTGTTGCTGTCGCGGCGGCTCAGCCTCTTCAGCACGCAGCGCGGCGCCGAATGGCTGCTCGCCGACATGCTGCTTTTCTTCATTCCGGCGGTGCTGGTGATCCTCGGGCACCACGAGCTTTTCGGCCTGCTGGGCTTGAAAATTCTCGCCATCATCTGCACCGGCACGCTCGTCGTCATGATCGTGACCGCGGTGACAGTCGATTTTTGCTATCGCTGGAGGGCCGGCCGTGTTGCCGCATCTGCCAGCAGGCATTGAGACGGCGGCGCAGGCTGTCTTCTGGTCGGCCGCGACGATTGGATTGTATCAGCTCGGCAAAGCGCTCTATCGCCGTTTGCCGCGCTGGTGGTCGGCACCCCTCATCACCACGCCGCTTATGCTGTTCGTTGTGATGCTGGCACTCCATGCGAGCTATCCCGACTATATCAATGGGACCCGCTGGCTGATCAGCCTGCTCGGGCCCGCGACCGTCGCCTTCGCCATTCCGATCTATCAGCGCCGCCAATTGATCAAGGATCATTGGCCGGTGCTGCTGATCGGCGTGTTCGTCGGCAGCGTCACGGCGATGCTCACCGCCTGGGGGCTTGCCAGCGTGCTCGGCGTCTCGGGCGCGCTGCGGCTGAGCCTCCTGCCGCGCTCGATGAGCACACCTTTCGCGATGGCGGTCTCAGGCGATATCGGCGGTGTGCCGGATCTGACCGCCGTCTTCGTCATCGTGACGGGACTGTTCGGCGCGGCGGTCGGCGAAATCCTGTTGGCGCGCCTGCCGATCCGCTCCGTACTGGCGCGGGGCGCGCTCTTCGGGATGGGCGCGCATGTCGCGGGCACGGCCAAAGCCTACGAGATCGGCTCGGAAGAAGGCGCCATCGCCGGCCTCGTCATGGTGCTCGTCGGCCTCTGCAATGTGCTGGCAGCGCCGCTTCTCACGCTTTGCCTGCGCTGACAGCTCTAGGTGCCGAAATCATCGAGCACGGCTTGCAATGGCGCGCTGTCCACATTGGATGGTCCCGTAAAGGGATAATTGATCGATACGATCACGAAGAGCGCCAAAAAGACCAAAAAGGACAATATCCCAGTCATCAGAACCTGCGCCCGCAGATTTTTGGTCGCAAAGAAAAAAGTGAAGGCGACAGTCGCCACGGCGCCGCTGAACAGCACGAGCCACAGAATAGGCGGCACAACGCCTGTTGCGAGATTAAGTCGTGTGCGGCGTGACTGGGTGATCGTGTCAACATGCCGAAACATATCCGAGGCGACAGCCGGCGCCACGGACCGGTCTGAAGCGAGTGCCAAAACCGCGGAATAAAGTGCCGAGAGTGCTTGCGCGGCCTCGCGGCTTTTCTTCGCATTGGCCATGGCAGGCCATTCGCGTTCGATGGCTGCCTTGAGATAAGTGCCGAGTGCGGCACGTGCAGCGACGGCGTGCGGGTCCGGTCCGGCAGTCAGTCGGTACAGTGTCGCAGTAGCACCAGCTTCCTGGACCACGGCAACCTCCGCATCGTTGAATCTTTCCCAAACGACGATCACTGCAAAGGCGACAAGCACGGAATAGATCACGCCGACTGTCGCGAACTTGAATCCGGCGACCTCGTTGTTGCTAGTGAGCCGCTCAAGTTCGATGAAATGGCGGACGATGACCGGGCCAGACATGGCGATCAGCGTGGGCAAAATGACGAGCAAAGGGAGCGCCACCCATTGCGGCAGCCCCGACAAAAAGAGCAGCATCGTTCCCTCGATCGCGACGACGGCATTGCCGTTTACGGCTGAGCTTATCCGCGCCGCGCCCTAAGGCAAGCGATCGGCCGACGGCTCGGCGGGCGCCGCGTCCTTGGCCGCGGCCTTCAGCCGGTTGATCTTCTCATAGCGCTTGATGACCCGCTCGCGCTTGAGGCGGGAGAGCTTGTCGAGCCAATAGATGCCGTCAAGCTGATCGACCTCATGCTGCAGGCAAACCGAGAGCAGCCCGTCGGCTTCCTCAACCTGCGCCTTGCCGTCGAGATCCTGATATTCGACGCGCACGCGTGCCGGCCGGTCGATCTCTTCGACGACATCCTGCATCGAGACGCTGCCCTCCTTGTAGGGCTGCATCTCGTCGGAGGCCCAGACGACCTTCGGATTGATGTAGATCTTCACAGGGTCGGTGGCTTCGAGCTGCACGACCGCGACTTTCTGCAATATGCCGATATGCGGCGCAGTGATGCCGATGCCTTGCGCCGAATGCATCGTGTCCAAAAGATCGTCGGTCAGCGCGCACAAGGCCGCATCGAAGACATCGACTGGAAGCGCCGGGCGCCGCAATTCCGGATTGGGGTATTTCAGAATGGGCCGGACGGCCATGGATCTTCTCCTGCAGGGTTGCAGGCTCCTTAGCACAGCTCATTCCGCCTGTTGAGCACGCGGCAGCGGACTCGCCGCCGCATGCCTCGATCCTCATCGCGGGATTTCGACGCCGGCCGCCCGATCCTTGAAGGCTTGCGCTTGCGCGAGGCCTTGCGCGCAAGCGGGGCTCAGCGAGCCGGCATGGCTCTTAAGGCAGCTCACGATGCGGCCGCCGCCGGGCGTCACGCCGGCGCAGAAGTGGGCATAATCGGCGTGACAGAGATCCTTCACCGTCGCCAGCTGGGCGCGCATCTGATCGGAGATCTGTGCCTCTGCCGGCAGGGTTTGCGTCCAGATGTCGACCAGCATGACGAGGCCGGCAATCGCGCAAAGCGACGTTAGAAGAAGCGAGAAACGCGACATGGTCAGTCTCCGATGCTGAAGGATGAGGGACGGACTCGGATGGCGATGGGCAGGGGCTGCCGGCCGTCGGCGGGACGCGACGACGCGACGGGGACGCGGACGAGGGCAGTCAATTTCTGCTCGGCACTCGGAGCGCTCCAAACGTCACGAGCGATGGCAAACCATTCGCCGAAAGCGATGCGCAGCGGATTGAACTCGGGGCGCGCACCGGCGATGCCATAGCGGAGCGCGTCGCCCGCGGGAATCTTAGCGAATGTGCCGAACAGCCGATCGAAGATGATCAGAACGCCACCGAAATTCCGGTCGAGGCACGCGTCGTTCGTCGCGTGGTGAACGCGATGATGCGCCGGCGTGTTGAAAATCCATTCGAGCGGTCCGAGCCGCGGAATCAGCTCCGTATGGATGAAGAATTGGTAGAACAGATTGAGGCCGATGACGGCGGTCACCAGAAAAGGGTGAAATCCGATCCAGATGAGCGGCAGAAAGAACCATTGATTGCCGGAGAGCGTGCCGGTGAGGCCGAGTCGCAGGGCGGCGGTGAGATTGAGCTTTGTGGTCGAGTGATGGACCGAATGCGTCGCCCACATCCAGCGTAGATGATGCGACAGGCGATGATGCCAGTAATAGATGAACTCCGCGCCCAGAAAGAGACAGAGCAAAGCGAGTGGTGCTGTCTGGTTGAAGGTGAAGAGCCGATGCTGCCAGACGAAGAGAAACGGGCCGGTGATCAGCACCGCGCCGACGCCGCGCAAGAGCAGGCGTCCGATTGCCAATCCCATCGCCGCGGCCGTTTCGCGCGCATCGTAGGGATCGCGGCCGATGAGACGGTTCACGCCATATTCAATTGCGATGAAGCCGAGACTTCCTAGAACGACCGTTGTGCCGCCGAGGCGCGGATCGATCAGGACAAGGGGGCTGATGGGCATTGGAACCTCGCGGGGGAACAAGGAACGATGCCCGCGAGTCTGCCAGGCTCATGTGGCCTGCGTTTCACGCTGCGGTAATTTTGCGTGTCGAAAAGTCGCCACTGTGTAACGGCATGTAACAAAGGCCGTTCGCGCTTGCTTGGCGCTTGCCGCATCGGCGCAACTGACCGACATTGGGCCTATGACCATTCCAGCCGCAACCCTTCTGATGGTGGAAGATGATCCGGAAATCAGTCGGCTCGTCGGCGCCTTCATGGAGCATGAAGGATTCGAGATCGAGATCGCAAGCGATGCGAAAGCGATGGACGCGGTGCTCTCGCGAACGCGTCCCGATCTCGTCATTCTCGATCTGATGTTGCCTGGTGAGGACGGTCTGTCGATCTGCCGCCGCCTACGTAGCGCCAATGCGATCCCGATCCTGATGCTCACCGCGAAGAGCGATGAGGTCGATCGCATTGTCGGGCTCGAAATGGGCGCCGACGATTATCTCGTCAAACCGTTCGGCTCGCGCGAACTGCTGGCGCGCGTGCGGGCGATCCTGCGACGCACCACCGGCGCTGCGCCGACGCCGGCCAATCGGAGCTTTGCCTTCGACTGTTTTGTGCTCAATCTCGATTCGCGGCGCGTCACCGGCAACGACATGCGCGATGTGCCGCTGACCAGCGCGGAATTCGATCTTCTCGCTTGTTTCGTGCAGCGTCCGCGCCGTGTCCTGACGCGCGATCAGATTCTCGATTGGACGCAAGGCCGCTCGGCCGAACCCTTCGATCGTGCGGTCGACATGCTGATCTCGCGGCTTCGCAAAAAACTCGATGCGATCAGTCCCGGCACGACATTGATCACGACGGTGCGCAACGGCGGCTATCTCTTCACAGCGCAAGTTAAGCAGGTATCTTAATGCTGCGCCTGAAATTGATCAGTCGCATCACCATGATCATTTTCGTGAGTCTGGGGATTGTCTGGATTGCTGCGATCGTCGGCTTTTATCGCGATCACCGCGAGGATATGAGAAAGCCGCCGTCCGAACCGATACGGCTCGCCGCTATGGTTCATTTGGTCGAAGGTGCCACGATGGCGCAGCGCGCGCTTCTGTTCGATGCGACCGCGAACCATTTTTTTCACATGCGGATCATTCCAGCGGGTGTTGCGCCGCCGCCGGCGGTCGGAACTTTGCTCGGCAAGGACGTCAGCGCGCCCTATGCGGCAGCGGTCGACGGGCGGCCCCTGCAAATCATGACGCGATCGAATCTGCCGACGCTATTCAACCTGCCGCATAGGCTGTTCCACTTCGCCAATATCTTTGAGATCCGCGTAGGGCTGCGCACCGGCGAGACGCTTATTATGGATTCGCATCGGCCTTTGATCATCAACCGCTTTGGCATTCCGGTTGGCTTCAGCGCGGGATTGATCGGGACGGTCGTCGCTTTGGTGGCGCTATTGCTTGCACAGCGCGAAACAAAGCCGCTCGAACGGCTGGCCGTGGCCGTCGATCAGGTCGATCTCTCCGGCACGCAGGTTTCCGTGCCGGAGGTGCGGCGCAGCGCGCCGGAAATCCGGGCGCTGGTCGCCGCCTTCAATCGCTTGCAAGGCCGGCTCGGCAGCATGTTGCGCTCGCGTATGGCGCTTGTCGGCGGCATCTCGCATGACGTGCGGACCTTCGCGACGCGGCTGCGGCTCCGGATTGAGGCGATCCCCGACGAGGCCGAACGCCAGCGCGCGATGAACGACATCGACGATATGATCCTGCTGCTTGACGACGCCTTGATTTCGAGCCGCGCCGGTGCTGGCGAGCTGGCGCAGGAGCTCATCGAAGTCGCGCCGCTCGTTCAAGACGAGGTCGAGGATCGCCGCGGCGCCGGCGCATCGATCAGCTGCAAATGCGATGAAGGCGTTTCCCATGCGAGCATTTTGGGCGATCGGCTGGCGTTACGCCGGGTCATCGCCAATCTCATCGACAATGCGCTGAAATATGGCCATGCGGCGCATCTGTCGGTCGGACTGCGCGGCGCCGATGTGGCGCTGATCGTCGACGACGAGGGGCCGGGCATTCCGCAGGACCAATGCGAGCTGATGCTGGAGCCGTTCAGCCGGCTCGAGACCTCGCGCAGCCGCGAGACAGGGGGGGCCGGCCTCGGCCTCGCCGTTGTGCGAACCCTTGTGGAGGCGCAGGCAGGCCGGATCGAGATCGGCGCGGCGCCGGGCGGCGGCGCACGGGTGATGCTGTTTCTGCCGGTCTTTCAACCGCTCACCGGCAACGCCAGAGCTGGCTGACGTTCTTATAAGCCGGGCCTCCCGTTCGAACGCTCCGAAAGACGGGGGCGGTTTCGCGCCGCGCAAAACAAAGTAATGCGCCGGCAGCGCAATTTGTCTAAACAGAGGGCACGCGACGGTCGCGTGCCGGGCAGGACAAAAAGTAAGAAGAACTTGAAATGACAGACTTTTTTCGCGAGGTCGACGAGGATTTCCGCCGCGACCGCGTTATCGCATTGTTCAAGCGCTATCAGAATTGGGTGATCGGCATCGCGCTTTTGATCATCCTTGGGACGGCGGCTTGGCGCGTCTATGACCATTTCCGTGTTACCGCGGATGAGGCCGCGGGCGGCCGCTACGAAGCCGCTCTGCAGGCCCTGCGCGAGGGCAAATCCGCCCAAGCCCTGACCGACCTGAACGCGCTCGGTCAAAACGGGCCGAAAGGCTATGCGGCGCTGGCGCGGCTTCTGGCGGCGGATGAAACCGCGAGCCACGATCAGCAGGCCGGCATCAAAGCCTATGATGCGTTGATCGCCGACCCATCCTACGATCCGCATCTCAAGGATTTCGCGCAATTGCGCACTGCCTTCCTGCGCCTCGATACGGAAGCGCCCAAAGTCTTTACGCAGCGCTATGCGGCGCTGGCTGCGGCCGATCAGCCTTATCGCAATTCGATCCGCGAGCTTCTCGCCGTCGCGTCGCTGAAGGACGGCGATTATACGGGCGCCGGCCGTTGGCTTGACGAGATCCTCGCCGATCCCTCCGCGACCGAAGCGCTGCGGCGGCGCGCTGGCGCCTATCTCGCGCTCGTGCGGGGCGGCAAGCTGCCGGGCAAATAATGGTCACCATCGCCATCATCGGCAGGCCGAACGTCGGCAAATCGACCCTGTTCAATCGGCTCGTCGGCAAGAAGCTGGCCCTCGTCGACGATCGGCCAGGCGTCACCCGCGACCGTCGTGAAGGGGAAGCCAAGCTCGCCGATCTTGCCTTCACCATCGTCGATACCGCCGGGCTCGAGGAAGGCGAGGCGCAGACGCTTGCCGGCCGCATGCGGGCGCAGACGGAAGCCGCGATCAATCAGGCCGATGCGATCTTCTTCATGATCGATGCGCGGGCCGGGGTAATGCCGGACGATCGCGCCTTTGCCAATCTTTTGCGCCGCGCCGACAAGCCGATCATCCTGCTTGCCAACAAGGCCGAGGGTCGCGTGGGCTCCGAGGGAGCGCTTGAGGCCTATGATCTCGGGCTCGGCGAACCTGTGCCGATCTCCGCCGAACACGGCCAGGGACTGGGCGAGCTCTATGATGCCATGATCGCGGCCTTCCCGGAGCTTGCTGAGCCGCCGCTCGAAGAGCCGGAGGATACCGAGGCCAAGACTTTTGCCGATGATGAAGACGGCACGGAGCTCGATGTCACCAAGCCGCTGCGCATTGCGGTGATCGGCCGGCCGAATGCCGGCAAGTCGACGCTGCTCAATCGCATTCTCGGCGAAGACCGGCTGTTGACGGGCCCCGAGGCCGGCATCACGCGCGATGCGATCGGCATCGATTTCCATTGGGGCGAGCGTCAGCTTAAGCTTTTCGACACGGCGGGTTTGCGCAGGCGTTCGCGCGTTGACGACAAGCTCGAAAAGCTTGCCAATGCCGACGCGCTGCGTGCGGCAAAATTCGCCGAAGTCGTGGTGCTTCTGATCGATGCGACCATTCCCTTCGAGAAGCAGGATCTGACGCTTGCCGATCTCGCCGCACGCGAGGGCAGGGCGATCGTCATCGCGCTCAATAAATGGGATCTCGTCGAGGATCGCGGCACGCGGCTGAAGACGCTGCGCGAAGAGGCGGCGCGGCTGCTGCCGCAAATCAAAGGTCTGCCGGTCGTTCCAGTGTCGGGTGCGTCAGGCGAGGGAATTCCGGCGCTCATCGATGCGATCTTCCAGATCCATGCCATCTGGAACAAGCGCATTTCCACGGCGAAGCTCAACCGGTGGCTCGCGACGGCGCTGGAAGCTGCGCCGCCGCCCGCCGTCTCTGGTCGCCGCATCAAGATCCGCTACATCACGCAGCTCCGCGCCCGGCCGCCCTATTTCGTGATTTTCGGCAATCAGCTCGAGCATCTGCCCGAAAGCTACAAGCGCTTTCTGATGAACGGGATCCGGCAGACTTTCGATCTCCCTGGCGTGCCGATCCGGCTCTCGGTCAAGACCAGTGAAAATCCTTACGCCGAGAAGAAATCGCACCGTGGCTGATTATTTCGCGCGGTAGATTACGACGAGCGCGCGTGACTCTCCGCGTAGGCTCCGGCCGCGGTGCGGGATATGGGAATCGAAATAGACGCTGTCGCCGGCCGACAGTATCCAGGTCTGATTATGGCCTTCGATGCTCGCCTCGAATTCGACCTTGCCTGACAGGATGAAGACGAATTCCTCGCCCTCATGGGCGAAGCGGATGTCGCGATCGACCTCGGATGGAAACACCATGATGAAGGGTTCCATCTGCTTGCTGCGCCGCTTGTGGGCGAGCGCCACATAATCATAGCCGAAGGAAGTACCGCCGCGGATTACCGGCTCGCGCTCGTCGGCGCGCACGACGCTTACGACGTCATGGCCGGTATTGGCGCGTTTCGGATCGAAGAGATCGGCGAGATCGGCATTGAGCACTTGGGCGATCTTGATGAGCGTGCCGATCGGCGGAATCACCTTGGAGTTCTCGATCTTCGAGACATAGCCTTTGGTGAAGCCCGTCGCCGCCGCGAGCCGGTCCTGGGTAAAGCCGCGGCTCGTCCGCAAAGCGGAAATCTGCGTGCCGAGCCGCTGCTCGACATCGCTCTGTGTCTTCTCTTGGCTTTGCGCCCTCTCAAGGCCGGGCATCTTCTCGGGCGGGGCCGGCGCAGCCACGACGGGCTTGCGGCTCTCGGCTCCTACGGCTCGGGCACGAGAAGGGGCGGGAACTGCTCTTGATTTGCGGTCCATGCTCTTTGATACTCGATAATTCTTGCCGTTTCTTTCGCCATATCCGGCCCGAAGAGTTTCTGCAAAAGATACAGCATCGTGTCGATGCAAAGCGAAACGCCGCCGCCGGTGATCACGGCGCCGGCGTCGACAAGGCCCGCCAGTTTCACATCGATGTCCGGATAGTCCGCGCGCAGCCTGTCGATCGGCGGGATTTCGGGCGGTACGACCTCGCTTTTGGTCGTGGCCGGCAAGCCGTCGAGGACGCCGGCCGCAGCCAGGATCATGGCGCCGGTGCAGACGGAAACCATGCGCGTATCGGCGGCACGCTGGCGCAGAAATGCGCAAGTGGCGGCATTTTGCGCTTGCGCCATCCAGCCGGGGCCGCCCGTCACGATCAAGATGTCGACCGCTGGCGCGGCACCCAGATCATAATCGGCGAGGACGCGCAGCCCGTTCGCGCAAGTCACACAAGGGTTGCCGCTGACGCTAGGCGCGGCAGGCTCGGAAGGCGCTGCAATCGTGCAGATTTCGATTCCTGGCTCGATCCGGCGTGCCATCGAAAGGACGCCGAATGTCGCGAGATCGATCGGCTCAATTCCATCATAAATTACGACGCCGAACTTCATGCGCCCTCGCTTGCGGTCAGACTATCATGCAACTAAAGTTATAAAAAAGTTGACTGGCATGAAACATGCCTTTTTCGGATGCGGATTTCGATCATCGCTATGGAGGTAAAACCATGACCTCAAGCTTCGCCACATCCGACATCACCGCCAAGGAAACAAGCAGTATTGGGGCAATCGCCTGTGCGGGCTCCATCGGTACGATCATCGAATGGTATGACTTTCTGATCTACGGCACCGCCGCAGCTCTCGTTTTCAATCATCTGTTTTTCCCCAGTTTCGATCCACTGACCGGCACGCTCGCGGCGCTTGCGACCTATGCCGTGGGTTTCGTCGCACGGCCGCTCGGCGGCGCGCTCTTCGGCCATTTCGGCGACCGGCTTGGACGCCGCTCGATGCTGATGCTCACGCTATTGACGATGGGCGCCGGCACCTTCCTCATCGGCCTCTTGCCCGGCTACGATAAGATCGGCATTGCCGCGCCGATCCTGCTTGTCGTCCTGCGCGTCATTCAAGGCATCGGACTTGGCGGCGAGTGGGGCGGCGCTTCGCTCATGGTCATCGAGCATGCGCCTGCCCACCGGCGCGGCCTCTACGGCAGCCTCGTGCAGGTCGGCTTTCCGCTCGGCCTTGTTGCGTCCTCAGGCGTATTCGCACTCGTGACCATGATGCCGGATGCCCAGTTCAAGGCCTGGGGCTGGCGCATTCCTTTCCTTGTCAGCATTATCCTTGTGGCGCTCGGCGCCTTTATCCGCTCGCGCGTGCCGGAAACGCCGGTGTTTCAATCGGCGAAGGCGCGCGGCGAGATCGCGAAGAATCCTTTCTTCGAGATGATCCTCAAACATCCGAAGAATTTTCTGATCGCGCTGGGCCTGAAACTCTCTGAAGTTGCCTGGGTCTATATGCTGACGGTCTTCGTCGTCCTCTATGCGACGAAGCAGCTGGGCCTGCCGAAGCAACTGCTGTTGTCGGCGATCGTTTGGGCGGCCTTGTCGGAATGCATCACCCTGCCGCTCTTCGGCTATCTTTCTGATCACATCGGCCGTCGCATCTTCTATCTTGTCGGTCCGATCCTCACGATTGCGCTCGCCTTTCCACTGTTCTGGTGGCTTGAGACGAAAAATCCGACCATCGTGATTTTCGCAATCATCGTCGGCCTCAACATCGGCCACGGGCTGATGTTTGCGCTGGAGTCGACTTATTTTCCGGAGCTCTTCGGGACCAAGGTCCGCTACACCGGCGCCTCTTTCGGATTTCAGGCCTCGGCCGCGATCGGCGGCGGCTTTGCGCCGGTGATCGCCACGGCATTGGCCAGCAAGATGGGCGGCACGGCGGGCGTCTCGGTCATGATCATTCTTCTGGCAGCGATCACCTTCATCGCGGCGCTCTTTGCCCGCGAGACGAAGGATGAACCGCTTCTCGAGAAGTGACACAGGAGGCAGCCATGAAAATTCGCTATTACGGCTGGTCAAATCTGTCGATCGAGACCGATGACGGCGTCTTGTTTTTCGATCCCTTCTTTCGGCCTTATTGCGGCGCCGAATGGTTTCATCTCGAGGACTTCAAGAAAGCGACGCTGATTTGCGTGACGCATGGCCATGAGGAGCATTTCCTCGATGTGCCGATCGTCGCCGAGACGACGGGCGCCAAGGTGATCGGCGCGCCGTCCGTATGCAACTTCCTGCGCTGGCGCCGTCACCTGCCTGCGGAACAGCTGATCGCTATCGATCCCAAACAGTTCGGCACCGTCACGGTTCCGGGATTCAAGATCACATCCTTCCTGTGGAAGCACCGCGATATCAACCTGCCGGTCGCTATGAGTAAGGCCTTGTTTCACGGCAATGCGACGCAGCTCGCCTGGGCCTGGAGCAGCGCGACCAATGCGCCTTTCTATTCGCCCTATACGGGCTTTCATGTGGAACTGCCGGGCGGTCTCACGCTGTTAAACTATAATGAGGGCTTCAACAGCAAGATGACCGATGCTGAGATCGCTCTTCTCGGCGCGCGCTTCCGTACCGATATTCTGCTTGCCGGCATGCAGCTCAACTTCATCGATGATGTGGTGCGTGGCGTCGCGGCGCTGCGGCCGAAAACGGTGATCCTCTATCCGCCGCATGATAAGTTTCACGAAATGATGGGGGTGAAATCGGCACCTTGGAACGACTTCGCGCAGGCAATCAAATCCCGCTTCCCGTTGATCGAGGTGAAGGTGGCGGAGCCGGGCTTCGAATTCGTGCTGCCGAGCGATACGCCGCTGGCCGCGCAACAGGCCGCGTAACAGTCGGTCAAGGTCGCGGGGAATGAACGGGAGAGGGGCGCAAGCTTAGGAGAGGCTTGCCCATTGCCTCAGCAGCGCGTCGCGCGCCTCGGTGATCGCGCGATAGTCTTCGTCGCTGCCGCCGGCGTCGGGATGGGCGATCTTGGCCTGTCGCCGAAAGGCGGTGTTGATCTCCGCCGTCTTGAGCGCGCCTTCCATCGGCAGGTCCAGGAGTTCGCGATATTCCTGGTCGTCGTTGAAGCTGAGCTTGAACAGGGCGGCGCGGCGCTTTTCGAGCGCCTCAAGGCGCAGCTCATCCTGATCCAGCTGCCATCTCAGGCGCGACATGACCATACAGGCGCCGAAGATGATCCGGCCCTGCGTCTCAAGTTCGTCGAGATTAAACGGCCCCACGACCTCATAGGGTGGCGCGAGACAGGCGCTCCGGCCGCTCTCTCTTTCCTCGATTTGGCCGATCGCCACGGTATCGAGGATGCCCATATCGCCGTTCCAGACGACCCATTCCTCTTTGTCCATCATGCCCGGCGCTTCCATGCGTGAGTCGGCGCCGCGACCCCGTCTTTTGGGCGAAAAGTTCGCGACAGCTGGACCATCCGGGCGTCCATGCATGTTCGGCGCCAAAAGCCGTTCCAGAGCGGCTGAGCCGCCTGTTCCGATAGGGCCGCTATTAGACGCCGGAAGCAGACGTTAAAATCGAATCTGGCCAACGCGCTTTTCTGCTATGTCTCGCCGCGTGCGACTTTGGGGGGTAGGGGGCGGATGACTTCAGAGGTGAGGCTGCTTGGACGCGGGACATCGAACAATGTCCAAAAAGTTCTCTGGCTTCTCGCCGAAATCGGCCGGCCCTACCGGCAAGAAGATTATGGCGGCTCCTACGGCCGGACCAAGGATGCCGATTACCTGAGCCTCAATCCCAACGGCACCGTGCCGACGCTCGTCGATGGCGATTTCGTCGTTTGGGAATCGAACACCATCCTGCGCTATCTTGCCGAGGATGCGGGCGCGGACGCGCTTTATCCGCGTGCGCTGAAGCCACGAATCATTTGCGACCAGTGGCTGGATTGGCAGAACTCGACCTTAGCGCAGGTGATGTCGCCGCTTTACAAAGCGATCGTCAGGACCGAGCCGGCCAAACGGGATCAAGCGGCGATCGACGGCTTGCGCGAACGGGCGCGCGTTCTCTTCGCGATATTGGACCATGCGTTGGATCGCTCACCCTGCGTCGCCGGATCGTCTTTGTCGCTCGCCGACATCGCCATCGGCCCAATGGCCTATCGCTGGTACAAGCTCGGCTTAAGCGATCCCGAGACGAAAAGGCTCGAAGCCTGGTATCATACGCTTGGCGAACGGCCGGCCTTCCGCACGCATGTCATGGTCGAGCTTGTGTGACGACACATCATTTCGCCAGCCGGTTCTGATAGACGCGAAGGTGGGTGTAGGCCGTCGATAGCAACGGCGTCGCCACGCCATGTGCCGCGCCGCGTGCCAGAAGATCGCCGATGATCTGATCGGCCTCGATCGGATGGCTCTTTTGCAGATCGCGATACATGGACGAGGTTTGCGGCGAGCCCTTTTGAGTCAGCGCGGCAGTGGTATCGGCGATGATCTTATCCCCAATTTTTATGCCGCTGGCACGGACGATTGCGGCGACCTCATCCACGAATTTTTGCACGAATTCGGCGCCGCCTGCGGCTTCGATCTCGCCGACCGTGCCACGCATCAAGCAGGTTACGCCGCCGAGGCTCGCGAGGAAGAGCCATTTTTCCCACATCTCGCGTAAAATATTTTCTGAGGCATGCGCATCGAAACCAGCGCCGTGCATGAATTGGTCAAGCTCTGCAACCCTGGGTGTTGTTTTTCCATCAAGCTCGCCATAAGCCAGCTCATGAAATTTCGCGAGCTGAACAATGCGGCCTTGGTCGTCGAGCGTCGCCGCGACTTTGCAGACGCCGCCGAGCACAGACGTTGCGCCAAAGCGCGCGCTCAATACTTCGATATGTTTCATGCCGTTGAGAAGGGGCAGGATCATTGTCTGCGGTCCGACGGCGGGTGCCATGTCGATGATCGCAGCCTCAAACGTAAAAGCTTTGACCGTCAACAGGATAAGGTCGAACGGGCCGACGATCGCATCGGCCGTGACGAGCTGCGGCGCGACCGTTAGGTCACCATTCGCGCCGGTGATTTGTAGACCCTGGCTCTTGAGCTGGGCCGCGCGCGCTTTCCGTACCAAGAAGTTCACATCGCGGCCCGCAGAAGCAAGCCGCGCGCCGAAATAACCGCCCGTCGCCCCCGCTCCGACGACCAAAAGGCGCATGGCAAACTCCTGCAGAATGGATAAGAATTTGGCTGCCTTTCGGCGCCTGCCA
>JBKQRA010000126.1:0-7282 GCA_052144065.1 Methylovirgula sp.
TCACGATGAAGCTTCGTGGTCCATTCGGCGGGTTCAACATCCGAGAGAACGGACTACGGGCCCGGTATTTCGTTGCCGGGGGGACAGGCTTGGCGCCGGTCTTATCGATGGTCCGCTACATGAAGCGCGAACAGCACCCGCAAGAAGTCAAACTGTTCTTTGGGGTGACGCATCAACATGAAGTATTTTATCTCGCCGAACTGGAGAAGCTCGAAGCCGAAATGCCGAACTTGAAAGTTTACGTGACCGTGATGAATCCCGATACGGATTGGCATGGATGTACGGGCACCGTCGTCGACGAATTGACCAAGCAATTGCGAGACGCGCGGGTGAAGCCGGACCTTTATCTATGCGGACCGCCGGGGATGATTGATGCCACCTTCGCGGCTGCAGCAACATGCGGCGTGCCAAAGGAACAAGTCTATGTCGAAAAGTTCCTTGCAAGCGGGCAAGCCGCGGCCGCAGAATAGCCCCGCGTTCTCAGAGGCTTTGGCTTCATAAGCGGAGGTTGCTTCAGCGATGAATTCCGTGGTCGAGATGCCAAACAAATTCATACCGCGGGATGTGGACAAGCCCGAGCTCGATGCCGGGCTGTTCGGTGTTGATCGTCCGGGCGTCGCCTGGGATTGGATGGTGCAAACCGGTCAGTCTCCCGAAGGGGCTGATTGGGTGCGGCCGCAAGTTGCAGAAGCTTGGTTTCGCTGCATCGAAGATTATGGCCTCATACCGCGGGTTAGCCAATTGTGGCCGCATGCCATCATTGACGTTACAAGCGGAGGCCGCACTGCACCTGCGACCAATCTCGACCTTCGCACCGCGCTGGCGACAATGGCGTTCAACCTGCAGCCGGTGTTGAGGGATACGAGCGTCAGCCTGCTGCTGGCTGATGGAGCGGGCACACTTATCCATGCGATGGAAGCAGGATCGAGCCTCGGTCCGATGGGCCGCCGCCTCGTTCGGCTTGGCGAGAGTTGGAATGAACGAATCATCGGTAATAATGGTTTGGGGACCGCTGCGGTGGTGCGCGAGCCGGTCGCCTTCGACGGAAAGGAGCATTTCTCTTCTGTCTTGCATCCTTTCGCGACCGTCGGTCATCCGCTTTTTGCGCATGACGGAACGCTTGTCGCTCTGCTCGGCCTGATTACGGACCAGCGCTCGTCGGCGCAGACTCTTCTCGGCTTCGTCAGGATCGCGGGCTATCTCATCGAGACCAATCTGTTCGAATGTCAGGCGCCAGGCGCATTCATGCTCCGCTTGCGCTTGAATAAGATCTGCGTCGGTTCGGGCGAACAGAACTGCCTGCTTGATGGACTCATCTCACTCGATGAGGCCGGCAAGATCGTCGGCGCAACGCGCGCGGGGCTGAATCTTCTCCGCTGCGAGCGGCATTCTGACATTCTCTTCCGTCCGGTCAAGACGGTTCTCGGCGTTTCCGTTGATGAGTTGCGCGCTTGCACCTGTCGCGGCGAACCTATCGAATTGGAAATATTGGATGGATGGCGTCTGCGGGCGGAGTTCGTCGTTCGGCACGCCGAATCGAGCGATGTTGTGCCGCCTACTCGCGGGCTCGCAGAGACGAAGGTTTCCGGATATCGTGGGAATGGTTATGGGTCGGCGGAAGCGCCGAAGCGGGTGACTCCCGAGCCGTGGCGCGATGCAGTTCTTGAGGCGGCATTGCAAAAAGCGGTCAATTTGCAGAAGCAGAAGATTCCGATTCTCATTACAGGCGAGTCAGGCGTCGGAAAAGATCACCTGGTCCGCATGATCCATGCGCATGGGGCACGCAAAGGTCGTCCCCTGGTGCTCGTCAATTGCGCGGCGATCCCGCGCGAACTCATCTCGAGCGAACTCTTCGGCTATGCGCCAGGGAGCTTCACCGGCGCTCGTAATAGTGGCAAACCGGGCAAATTCGTCGAGGCTCATACCGGCGTTCTGTTTCTCGATGAAATCGGCGACATGGCTCTCGATCTACAGACTGCGCTTCTTTGCGCCCTCGACAGTTCGGAGATCGTACCGGTCGGTGGGTCAAAGCCGGTAACCGTCGACGTTCAAGTGGTCGCGGCGACAAATAGTGATCTTGCTGGCTGCGTGAGAAAAGGCACGTTTCGACGGGATCTCTATTACCGGCTGAATGGCGCCCAGTTTTGGTTGCCACCCTTGCGAGAGCGTCCCGATAAGCTCGGCTTGATTCAATTTTTGTGGGAACAAGAGGTTAAGGCTCAAGGCGTCGACCATGACAAGACGTTGAGCGCGGAGGTCTGGGATATTTTCGAATGTCATCCGTGGCCCGGCAATATTCGCGAATTGCGCAATGTGTTGCGCTCATGTTTGGCGATGACGCTCGGTACGCAGACGCGAGTCACGGATCTTCCGGAGGATTTCCTGCTGGAGATGAGCGATTCCGCTCAAGGCGAAGAAGAAAGCAGAAGCACCCGGCCGATTTGGTCCAAGGCGCGGCCCGCGTCTGAGGCTAAAGCATTGGTTGATTGGGAGGCGGAAGCGATCCGCTCGGCGCTTACAAAAACTTCCGGCAATATTTCGCAGTCGGCGCGCGAACTCGGCATAACGCGCGCAACTCTCTATCACAAAATGGCGCGTCTCGGATTGCGAAGATAAAAGCGCGCGACCGTCCCGGCATGAAAGGGGGGAACAATGGCGGATGACATCCAGGAGTTTCTCACTGAAATGGCACGCGGCGCCGATGCCACCACACATGAGCTCGAGCGGGAGGAGGCGCGACTGCGCGCGCTCGTCGGCCACGACAGAGCCCAGGAATTGGGGCGGCTGTGGGCGAAGGAGCTCGATCCCGCAGACGAAGAAGATATCAAGCGCTACATGGATTGGAACGACAAAGAGCTGATCTGGACATGGGCGCGTCTCGAGCGCTCGCGCGAGCGTCGCGCAGCTGCGGGCCGCGCGCATATGATTCAGAGTCAGCAGCCATCCGCTTCGACGCGCCCTGCCTTTGGAGACATGACACGGAAGCCCCGGGGACGCGGCTGAGCGCTTTTGAATGCTTTTATGCATCGCCGGGGCGAGCGGCAGGACGCAGGTTTCGCTGCAACGATGCATGTGACTATTGAATCGGCAGAGCACGCGACGCAGTCCTGCGGACCGCGCCAAAGGCGACATTAACAACGTACAAGAAGAAAGCCGGGATGCCCGGGAGGAAACAATGAAAAAAGACATTCGCTACGGTGACAATGCGCGCCGCAGAATGCTGACTGGCGTCAATCTCCTTGCTGACGCGGTGCAAGTGACACTGGGGCCTCGCGGCCGCAATGTCATAATCGAGCATCGGACGGCCGGTGTTCTGCCGTTCGTCACGAAGGACGGTGTCACCGTCGCGCGATCAATTGATGTGAAAGATCGCTTTGAGAGCGCTGGCATCAATATGTTTGCGCAAATGGCGAGCGCGGTATCAAAGGACTGTGGAGATGGCACAACGACTACGATCGTACTTGCGCGCTATGTCGCGCGCAAAGTGCTCCAAGCCATGAGTTCCGGGCTCGATCCCGAGGGTTTGCGGATCGGGATGGAAATTGCAGCTAAGACGGCGATCGACGATCTGCGCAGGCGTGCGCGGAGCTGCAGCGATGAACGATCGATGATTCAGATCGCGGCCACAGCGTCGAACGGCGATGTTGGCATTGGTAAGCTGATTGCGTCCAGTTATGCCAAGGTCGGGCCCGCAGGAGAAGTCAGCGTCAAAGTGGGCAATGGCGTGAATGATACGATCGAGTTTCAGGAAGGCGCCCGGTGGGACCAAGGTTGGCTTTCGGCCTATTTTATGACCGATAAGACACGCAGGCTCGCTGAGCTCACCGATCCCTATGTCTTGCTCTATGATCGTCCGATCCGGCATTTCGAGGAGCTGGTCCCGATCTTGGAGCAGGTCCGCGAGGTTGATGGCTCGCTCTTTATCATCGCTGAAGATGTTGAAGACGCGGCATTGACGGGTCTCTTGCTCAACCATATCCGCTGTGTGCTCAAAGCCATCGCAGTGAAACCTCCCGCCTACGGAGACCGCCGGCAGGAGACGCTCGCAGATCTCGCCTGTTTGCTCGGTGGTCGCGTTTTGCTGGAAGCGAATGGCGATTCATTGAGCCAGGCGAGGCTTCATCATCTTGGCCGAGCAGGCCGTGTTCAAGTCAGTGAAGATTCAACAATGATCTTCGGCGGAGGCGGCGACGTGTCGAACGTCGCTGCAAGGCTCGAAGGTTTGCGTATCCAAGCCGATCGTCTTCGCAATGGCGATGAGCGCCGTGGCTCTCCCACAGGGAAGTTACACGAACTCCAAGAGCTCGAGGAACGGATCAGCAATTTGTCGAATGTCACCGCAACGATCGAAATCGGCGGCCTCAGTGAGGCGGAGACAAAGGAGCGTCTGCAACGCGTTGAGAACGCCAAGAATTCGGTCTCCGCTGCTATTGCTGAAGGTGCTCTGCCGGGCGGCGGAGCGGGGCTTTTGCGGTGCCGTAAGGCGCTCAGGGGTCTCTCATCTACCGATCTCGCTGTTCGGCAAGGTATCGCGATCGTTGCAGAGGCGGTGGGGGAACCTCTGCGCTTGATTGTTAAGAATGCGGGTGAAGACCCTTATGCAATGACCGCGAAGCTGCTTGCTTCGGACGAAGAGCATAGCGGCTTCGATGCCCGGAGCGGGCAATTCGGCAATCTTTTCGAATTGGGCGTTATCGATCCGTTAAAGGTTGCACGTCTGTCGTTGCAGCATGCCATCAGCACGGCCAGCGCGCTTATGACGACGGAATGCGTGGTCGCGATGCTGCCGCCGGATGATCCGACATTTGGCTATACAGCCGAATGGGCAGCTGCAACTCGAGAAGATCCGCGACGCTGACCGATCGTTGTGGTCGAGACGGTAGAAGACGCCGAGCTTGCGCGCCTATGTGCGGTGCCGAGCTACGAGGGATGACGAACAAACAAGCATGTTGTCCTTCGGCGCTGAGCCGCAGTCATTCCTCTCATCGCTCGTGGTAAAATTTGATGGCAGAAAGGCCGTTGCGAGAAGCCATTGGGGCACGGCGCATTCACATCTGCTCCAACGAAGGCGCCAAATCCAAGGATTGGTTTGCGGCCACAACATGCCCATTCGAAACTGTTCATTTCGAATACAGTGTATCTTTATCTATTATACAGTTTCGCGCCTATTCTTGAGGTGACGAGTTAAAACAGGCAACATAATATCGATTACGAATCTAAAAAGTGTCTAATAACAACATATTATGTAATAAACACCGCATTCCTCTCACGTGGCACATGTTCTGCGATGTGTAGCAAGTAATTGGCGAATTGTGGCTCAAGTGAAAGCCATGCCCGTCAATCTTGAGAATCGGAGAACGAATAATGAGCAAGGGAATGAAGCGCCTTCTCATCGCCGTCGTGGCGATTTCAGCGGGCATCAGCGGTGTGGCACGCGCTCAAGAAATTTATAATCCCACGCAAGCGTTCATCGACAAATTGGGAGGAAAAATCTACACAACGGGCCGAGCTGGCTCGATGACGATCGAGGGAAACGCCGGCCAAACCTTCGTCGATCGCCTTTCAGGCGTAGATCGGTTCGCCGGGGAAGCTACCAGGCCAGTACAAAGGACGCGCGCGCCGGGGCAGTCGCTGCAGACGCAGTTCGAGGCCGAGGTTGTCGAACCGACGGCGACGCCCATCACTGACAATCCGGCGCAAGCCTACATCGAGCGGATGTCTAATTATCGATATCGATGAGAGCGGGTCGTGCCAACAGTCGGCGCTGCGGTGCGGTTCAGGAAAAAGAATGTCTCGAGTGCCACGGGCATTAAGACTGAGTGCATGGCATCAGAGCTAGGTGTCACGCGTGTTCTCGAACAAATATGCTTTCTGGGTGATCTCTTGAGAGGTAACCCAGAAATGCCTTATGCGTTGCTTCCGGAGACTGACTTGATATCGCGGCTTTGTTAAACAGGCCTGCATGGTCGTAGCCTGCGATGGATTTCACGGGATTTCGTGTGGTGGGTCGGGAAACACGATTTTCTTGAGTGCGGCGCACCTACGGATTCATTTCTTGCCTTTGATTGGCTGCAGTGATGCGACCTGTACGTCAACATCAAATACAGGTTCTGCGGCAGTTGGCTTCAGATAATCACCGGGACGTCTCCCAGTAGGCCAGAAAAATTGTGATTCCGCCTCATCAACGGAAAACGGCGGCACATTTGGGAATTTTGCATTAGCGATAGCGATGTTTGTTTCCGCGGCCAATCTCCGGCGTTCGTCTTCATATGCCTGCCCGAAAAGATCTTCGCGCAAACAAGTCAGGCTTGGATTTGTTGCGAGCAGTTGCGCGATGACTTCCCGCTGCTGTACGATTCCAGGATCCTCAGCTGCTTCCATAGACGATGGATGCGACGACACCAAGTTTAGAAGATCGCGACATATTTTTCTGTAGCAGAATCGAAGTTTGTAAACTTGATCGCACTCGACGATTTCGAGTTCTTCTGCCGGGTCGATGGCGTCGATTTCGCCGAGATCCTTCTTTCTCAAAAACTTTCCTCCCTGTGGATCAGGAGTGTTTAACGATTGCTTCGCGGTAGAGCATCGCCTGGGTTTCGAAATCCGCGACTCTTCGCGATTCGCGTCGATCAATTGTCGTGCCAGTCATTTAGGTCAGGCGTGCAAATAGGCAGATCCTCGCATTAATGTGCCGTGATGGCGTATGGCTATTTCTGAAAATGCGTTTGTTAGCCGAGACCAATTGAATCATTCGCATTTTAGAAATCGCTTCTTGTCCGTCTCATCGGCAAAGCGTCGTTTTTAAGAATCAAAAGCAAACTGCATGGGAGAGCAGGGTCAGCGTGTAGTGGCCCAGCATTGGGATTTTGGTTCGGCAGCAGGCCGAGCAGGCAAGGCCGGCTTTGCCGTTGTTGTGTGACAGCCGTAGTGCGAGACGGCTGTGTATATAAAATATACGGTATCCGAACTAATAATAAACACATGCATATATACTTGACATATAGTGGTAAGTACTAAAAAAATTAGCAATAACGTGATTGTATATTTGACTTACAAGCAAATTTTGATAAGGTGTCTGTGCATCAAGTAAACCTCCTTTCCGCCCGCCATGGCTTGCCATGGCGGGTTTTTTTTCTCAGCCGTTCAGTTCCGATCACCGACAGCAGGCCGATGCGAACGCATACCCTTGTTGAAGTGCATCAGGGCTCATTTAAGCTAAAGCGCGCAGTCGCTAGCGGTTTCTTGGTCGCGGCGGCGGGTGCGACCGGATACTGCCTTCGCT
>JBKQRA010000127.1:0-18929 GCA_052144065.1 Methylovirgula sp.
GCCGGTCGGACGAGGCCTCACCGATAGAGGGACTCGTGCTTGACAGCGGTACGCATGAAATAAAACAGGAGGACGAACCCGCAGAGGGCGAAGAAGGCTTCGAGAATGCGGCTAACCAATGGCGCAAGCTGCAAGAGCCCGCCGAGCGCCCAGCCTGCCGCCCAGGACGCGCCCACCATTTCGGTACCGACCAAAATCGCCACCGCGATCAAGGTCGACAAATGCAGATAATTGATTTTTCGAGCGGTAGGCATAGGCGTCCTTGAAGGCTAAGACAGATATCCGGCCGCGCCGGCAGCCGCTCCACCCGTGAATTTGCGCCACTATACTATGGTGTGCGAGAGAGCAAGGGGCGGCCGGCGTGCAAAACAAAGCTATCGCCGGACACTTTACACACCTCCCCGCGTCGCCGCGCAGCATCAGCCATCGGATCGAGGCATGAAAGAGACGGAAATCTATAGCAAAGCGGCAGTGGCCGCGCCGCATCATCTTGCCGCGACCACCGGCCGGAACATTCTCGCCCAGGGCGGCAACGCCATCGAAGCCATGCTCGGCATGGCGGCGACGATCGCGGTCGTCTATCCGCATATGAATGCGATCGGCGGCGACGCTTTCTGGCTCATCCGCGAGCCGAACGGGAAAGTGCTTTATATCGAAGCCTGCGGCTATGCCGGAAGCAAGGCGACCATCCAGGCCTATCGCGCCAAAGGCTATGACACGATCCCGCCGCGTGGGCCGGATGCCGCCGTCACCATCCCCGGAACCGTCGGCGGCTACAGCATCGCACAGGAGATCGCCACGGCCGATGGCGGCCGCCTGCCGCGCGCCGATCTGCTGCATGACGCGATCACTTTCGCACGCGGCGGCTATCAAGTCTCAAAGGCGGAAGCCAAGGGCGAGCCCTTCGAATTCGTAGCTTTGAAGGAAGCGCCCGGCTTCGCCAAAACCTATCTCGTCGACGGCAAGATCTCCGATACGGGAACACTACGCAAAAGCCCGGCACTCGCCGATACATTCGAACATCTGAGCCGCGCCGGCTATGACGATTTCTATCGCGGCGACATCGCGCGCGAGATCGCAGCCGACATGGAAGAGCTCAGTATCCCTTCGACGCGCGCCGATCTCGAAGCCTATCGCGCCGTGCTGCGCGATCCGCTGTCGCTGCGGCTTGCCGGCCGCATGCAGTATAATTCGCCACCGCCGACGCAAGGCATTGTCGCGCTCTTCATCCTCGGTCTGTTCGAACGATTGGGTAGCATCAAGCCCGAAAGCTTCGAGCATATTCACGGCCTCGTCGAAGCGACGAAGCGCGGCTTCGCATTGCGCGATCGCATCTGCACCGACTATGCGCATCTGCCCGCCGATCCCGCGAGCTTCCTGACGCTGCATGCGCTCGAGCGCGAAGCTTCGATGATTTCAATGTCGCGCGCCGCCGCAATGCCGGTACAGCCCGCGCCCGGCGACACGGTCTGGATGGGTGCGATCGACGGAGAAGGGCGCGCCGTGTCCTTCATTCAATCGATCTATTGGGAATATGGATCAGGCTGCGTGCTGCCGAAGACCGGCATTCTTCTGCAAAATCGCGGCTTCTCGTTTTCGCTCGATCCGAAAAATTTCAATCCGCTGACGCCGGGACGCCGCCCGTTCCATACGCTGACGCCGCCGATCGCGGTTTTCGATGACGGCCGCGTCATGCCTTACGGCTCGATGGGCGGCGACGGCCAGCCGCAGTTCCAGGCGCAGATTTTTACAAGGAGCCTGCTCGGCGTACCGCTGGCGGAAGCCATCGACCGGCCGCGCTTTCTCTATGGCAAGCTCTGGGGCGCCGACACCCCGACCCTCAAACTCGAACCACGCTTCGACGACAGCCTGATCAGCCGGCTGAAATCGGCAGGTCACGACATCGAAATGGCGGCTGAGCCCTACGTCAGCCGTTTCGGCCATGCGGGTGGCCTGATCCGCCACAAGGACGGCCGGATCGAAGCCGCGCACGACCCGCGATCGGATGGAGGTTCTGCGGGAATTTAACGTAGTTTTACGGACTTACGCGGCGTGCCTGTCCGGTACGGGAACCCTGTAAGGGCTCGGTGGTTGAAGAAACATCGAACCCCACAGGAGGAGGACATCGCATGCAGGGTGAGGCAAAACTGGCGAGGTCGAACCGTGGCTTCGCGTCCATGGACGCCGAGAAGCAGCGCGAGATCGCACGCAAAGGCGGTCGTAGCGTCCCCAACGAAAAGCGGAGCTTTTCTCAAAACCACCAGCTTGCTTCGGAAGCCGGTCGCAAGGGCGGACAGTCCTCGCACACCAACCGCCCGGCTGCGAACACCGAAAGCTGATGGAATTTTAGCGCGTCTTGCCGAGCCAGGAGCCAAATCGGCAAGGCGCGCATCCGCCCAATGCGTGCTTGCCTTGGCGTGCATGCCCGATGATGCCTGGAACCTTTGACGCGACCGCAGCGACGGGGGGACCGACACGAGGTCAGTCCCCCATCCGCGCTCGTGGGAGCGTCAACGAGTCAGCGCAAATTTACTCTGCGGCAGTGCTGCGCGCGCGCGCGCTCTTCGGGCCGCCATGCGAGGCATGACCGCCTTTGCGGCCCGCCTCTGAAGCAAGCTTGTGGTCCTGCGAGAAGCTGCGCTTGCTGGGGCTGACGCTCTGTCCGCCCTTGCGGCCGGCTTCGGCAGCCAGAGCCGGGTTCTGCGAGAAGCTGCGCTTCTCATGCGGCACGCTTTCGCCGCCCTTGCGGGCGATCGCGCGCTGCTTCTCCGGATCCATTGACGCGAAACCACGTGTCGACGTCTTATGAGGCAATTCGGTGATACCGGTCATACGTCATCTCTCGAGTCTAGGTCCATGCCCTGAGGCCATACGGACTAACGCGATGCTGCGATGAAGGTTCCGCTCTTTCCGAGTTGTGATCAAAACGCTCGAAAGAAGAGTCTGGCATACCTCGCTCGCTGTTAGGCGAAATGGAGCGGAACGGCGCAAGATCAAGGCGGTAGCGAAGAAAAACGAAAACATTGATGAACCGCAATCCCGCGGTCACCAAAGCCCTTTACGTACAATGACCTGTTTTTTGCCGGGGAACCGACAAGCACGGGCGACGGTTCAACTGTGCCGTATTTGAAACAACCGAGTTCAAATCGAAAACAAATTGAATCAACTTGCTCGGATGAAAGTGGAGACGAGAATGACCGATCACGAAGACAATAAGACCGTTCAGGATCTGGCTGCCGATCTCGCCGCTTTGCGCGAGGATCTCATGAAACTGACAGGCTCAGTGCGCGATCTCGTCCAGACCCAGGCGACGACGACGACGAAGCGCGTGGTCGGTGTGGTCGATGACGCACGTCACAAGCTGGCCGATGAAATGGCTGATGCCAAAGACCATCTCGAAAGCCATCTCGGTTCGATGACGGCCGATCTCGAAAGCACGATCGAACGCAGCCCCCTGATGGCCGTACTCGTCGGCGCCGCCGTCGGTTTCCTCCTCGGTCTGGTGAGCCGGCCGCACAAATGAGCGATTTCTTCGCGCGTCAGGCGCGCAATATCGCAGCGAACGCGGTCGCCCCGGTCGAAGCCTTCGGCGCCCGCTTCATCGGCTTGGCGGGGCTCGCCGGCGTGGCGACGGTCTGCATCATCGCGGCCGTGATCTTCCTCTCGGTCGCTCTCGATTTATGGGTGGCGCAGATGGCCGGCCCTGTTATCGGGGCGCTGGCGACGGCGGGGTTCTACATCCTCGTCGCGCTCATCTGTTTCGCGATTCTGCTCGCGCGCTCGAAGGGCGGCAAGAAGAAAAAGGCGCCACCCTCCCCTATAGACGTTGCCGAGACGGCCAAGGCGCCTAACGCGGCGTCCGGCCTCTCGGCGAATCTCGAGGAAACGGTCGCGCCATTCGTCGCGATCCTGCAGCAGTCGGGCTTGAAGCGGGAAGCCGTCGCCGTGCGGCTTGCGACCGAGGCGACGAAGGAGCTCGGCCCCTTAGCGCTCGTCGCGCTGGCGCTCGCCGTCGGTTTTCTCTGCGAGCGCTCGATCAATAATCCAATGCAGCCGCCGGTCTGAGACCGGCGGCTGCACTTCATTTCAGACCAGCACGCCGCTGCTTTCCGGCTCGTCCTTGCGGTGCGAGCGGCGATCGAAGAACAGCACCTGGCTGACCATCGCCTTGAGGCTGTCGACGCCGAAGGGCTTGGTGATGAGGAAAGCGGGCTCCGGCGGTGTTCCGGTGAGGAAGCGCTCCGGATAGGCGGTGATGAAGATGACCGGCACCGACAGGCTGCCGAGGATCTGATTTACGGCCTCGAGGCCTGAACTGCCATCGGCGAGCTGAATATCCGCAAGGATCAGGCCGGGCTTGCTATTGGCAACGGCCGCGACCGCTTCTTGATGCGTGCGCGCGACATGCACGACGTGGTGGCCGAGCTCTTCGACGAGCATCTGAATGTCGATCGCGATCAGCGGCTCATCTTCGATGATCAGCACATCGGTGCGGATCTGATTGGAGATTTCCTTGCCGGCCTGATCGATGAGCTGGGCGGCGTCTTCGACGGAACAATCCATGGCACGCGCCACTTCTGCCGTCTCGAAACCTTCGAGAGAACTCAAGAGGAAAGCGACGCGTGGCCGCATTGGGATGGCTTCGAGATTGCGTTGGGCGCCGCGCTCATCGGAGGAAAAGCTCAACTGGTCGGTGTGGCCGTTGACCGGCATAGAGCTCCACACTTTCAGAAACAGGCGATAGAGCGCGACCTTCAGATCGGTCGTCTCGGCAAAAGCTTTCGGATCCGCGACGACGGCTTCGAGCGTGGCAAGCACATAAGCGTCGCCCCCCTGCTGCGTCCCCGTCAAAGCGCGGGCAAACCGGCGCAAATAGGGGATATGGTTCGAAATGGCTTGCGAAATGGTCATTAGAAGATCCCTCGTACCCGATTGCTTTTGTTGGGTCACGGCTCAGCTTTGTAATTCACCAGCCGAAAATTGGTTCCCGATCAGGGAACTTTTGTGAAAACATCGCGTTGACCCATGTCGTCCCCACGGACATTAGGACTAGTCGAACGATCCGAAATTTCCGATCCAAGTTTCCATTGGCCGCGGTATCGCCCTTCGGGCATTGCGCCTATAGGGCAACCATCTCATGCGCCATTCTCAACAATGCAAGGGCGAGACTGTGACAAAGCCGATCGAGCTAGGGGCCAAGAAAGCCGAAAAAAGATCCGACCAGCAAAAACCGGCACAAATCGACAAGATGCCACCCAGCAAGAGCCGCAGAGAAGCTCTCGTATCCGTCGAACAGCGTACCGAGGCAGAGATCATGACACTCGCTCCGCCGCGGGCTCGAAAGGCCAGTGCCAAGCCCGAAATCATCAATCAAATCGGGCAGTGCTTGGGCCGTGTCTACAATGACGTCCTCAAACAACCCGTCCCCGACCGTTTCCTCGAACTTCTGCAAACTCTGGAAACCGGTGACGCTCCGACGATGGCTGACAGCACGCCCCAGGCGGCGCAGTCGGCAGGCGGCCGGAAGAAGGACAGCAAGTGACAGTTTCGCAGAGCGACTCTCCGAAGGGTAGCAAGGAACAGCCGGCGCAGGCGAGCCCTGAGATCAAGGCCGATCTCATCGCCGTCATTCCGAATTTGCGCGCCTTCGCCGTGTCGCTTTGCGGCAATCCCGATCGCGCCGATGATCTCGTGCAGGAGACTCTGGTCAAAGCCTGGAGCAATCTCGACTCCTTCGTCGTCGGTACGAATCTGCCGGCTTGGCTCTTCACCATTTTGCGCAACATCTATTATTCCGAATATCGGAAGCGTCGGCGCGAGGTCGCCGATTCCGATGGCGCCATCGCCGCGCGCCTGGCGACAGCGCCCGGCCAAAACAGCCATATGGATCTGCTCGACTTCCACGCTGCATTGCAGCAGCTGCCGAACGATCAGCGCGAGGCGCTGATCCTGATCGGCGCCTCCGGCCTCTCCTATGAGGAAGCCGCGGGCATCTGCGGCTGCGCGATCGGTACGATGAAGAGCCGCGTCAACCGCGCCCGCAATCGTCTGGCCGAGCTCTTGTCGATCAATTCAGGCCGCGAATTCGGCCATGCCGAGGACTGGGAAGCGGCCGATCCCGGCTTCATCGGCCAGCGCTTCTCGCGCACCGGCAGCGACTGATCACCGCCCGACCGTCTAGGTCCGTCTCTCCGCTCTGCGAATATTCGGGCCGCCGCTCCCCGCCGCGGCCTATTTTGTCAGCGCCCAAATTCCCAATTTCTTGACCAAAGGCGGATTTTTTCCTGCTATCAGGGCGCAGGCCGGTTTCGATTGCCGGATCTTTCCCTTCCGGGCGCCGTATTGTGAAAAAAATTTTGGGCAGGGCGATCGTCTTCCTTGGAGTAACCGCGCTCGGCGGTCTGGCGGTCTTAAGCTTCGTTCGCAGCCATGGCCTCGAAGCCCGCAGCGAGACGACCGCCGATAAATCCGACGACGACGCCGAAAAGCCGATCAAAGTCGCGCCGCGCGTCAGCAACGTCGGCGGCACGCCGACCATCACCCTCGATGAAGAAGCGGCAAGCCGCAACGAGATCGAGACTGTGGCGCTCGCCAATACGCCGCAAGTGACGACGCTGCGCGCCTATGGAAGCGTGCTCGATCTCCAATCGCTGACAGATCTCGCCAATCGCTACGCCGCGGCCAAGGCCGACCGGGAAACCCAGCTCGCCAAGAGCGAGCTTTCACTGGCGAATGTCACGCGCGCGCGCGGCCTCGCCAAGGACGCGCCGCAAGCCATTTCAAAAGCCCAACTCGAAATCGCCGAAGAGAGCAACCGCGTCGATGAAGCGAGTCTCGCCGCGGCGAATTCACATCTCTCGACCATCGCCCATTCCGCCGTTCAGGCCTGGGGCGAGGTTTTGGGCAAAGCCATCACCGAGGCTTCGCCGCTTCTCGGCGATCTCATCGACCGACGCGACGTGCTGGTGCAGGTGACCTTGCGCGCCGATCAGACGGCCGCGCAGGCGCCCAAAAGCGCCTTCGTCCATATGCACGGTGGGCGGCCGGTTCCCTTGACCTTCATCTCGATTGCGGCTTCCACCGATCCGCATATTCAAGGCCAGAGTTTCTATTATACGGCGCCGGCCGACAGCGGCCTCCTGCCCGGCATGAATGTGATGGCCTTCGTGCCGACCGGAGACAGCATCGCGCGCAGCCATGTGCCGGCCTCGGCGATCGTCTGGCTGCAAGGGCGCGCCTGGGCCTATTTCCGCAGCGGCCCGAAGACCCTCGCGCGGCGCGAGATCGCGACCGATGCGCCAGCGCCCGACGGCGGCTATTATGTGAAAGATATTCCCGACGGATCTCAGGTCGTGGTGCGCGGCGCGCAAATGCTGCTCTCGGAAGAATTCCGCGCCCAAATCCAGACCGAGGAGTAGCAGGGCCCGATGAGCGCGAGCCCGTCATCGGGTCCCCCAATGCCGCAGGGACCACAGGCAGCGCTGCTGCGCTTTTCGATCCGCTTTCGCGGCATCGTCGTCGCGCTCGCCTGTATCGTTCTCGGCTATGGCATCTACAGCCTGCAGCAGGCGAAATCCGACGTCTTTCCGGAATTCGCGCCGCCGCAAGCCGATATCCAGACCGAAGCGCCCGGCCTCGCGCCCGAGCAGGTCGAAGTTCTCGTTACCCAGGTGCTGGAGAACAATCTCAACGGCCTGCCCGGCCTGCGCATGCTGCAATCGGCGTCGGCGCAAGGCCTTTCCGTCATAACCGTCACCTTCGATCCGACGAGCGATGTCTACCGCGACCGCCAGCTCGTCGCCGAGCGGCTTGCGGCGGTGAGCGGCCAATTGCCGGCGGGCGTCGCGCCGCCCATCGTGACGCCGCTCACATCATCGACCAGCATCGTTCTCGTCGCGGGCCTGACGTCGAAGACACATTCGCTGATGGATCTGCATACGCTGGCGCAATGGACGCTGATGCCGCGGCTTCTCGCCGTGCCGGGCGTCGCGAAAGTCGCGGTCTTCGGCGGCGAAACGAAATCGCTGCAGATCCAGGTTCACCCCGATGCGCTGAAACGGTTTGGCCTCGGCCTCGAAGAGGTCGTCGCGGCGGCCCGCCATGCGACCGGCGTGCGGGGTGCCGGCGTCATCGACACCGCTAATCAGCGCGTCGTCATCGAGACGCAAGGCCAGTCGCTGACGCCGGAAGACCTCGCCCGCACCGTCGTGACGACTGGCAATGCCGCGAGCGTCACGCTCGGCAATGTCGCGACCGTCACCGCCGCGCCGGAACCGCCCGTGGGCGCCGGCGCCATCGACGGCGTTCCTGGCGTAGTGCTGACCATCTCCGAGCAATATGAGGCCAATACGCCGGAGGTGACGCGCCGCCTCGAGGCCGCCTTCGCCGATTTGCGCCCCTCGCTCGAACAGGATGGCATTCAGCTCCGCACCGATCTCTTCCGTCCGGCGAACTTCATCGCGGTCGCAACCGGCAATGTCCGCGACTCGCTGCTGCTTGGCGGCGCGCTCGTCGTCGTCGTCCTCTTCCTGTTCCTCTTCGATCTGCGCACCGCGGCGATTTCCGGCATCGCCATTCCTCTGTCACTGCTGCCCGCAGTGAGCGCGCTGCATCTTCTCGGCATCACGCTCAACACGATGACGCTCGGCGGTCTTGCGATCGCCATCGGCATCGTCGTCGACGATGCAGTCGTCGATATCGAAAACATCGTCCGGCGCGTCCGCGAAAATTCGCGCCTGCCGAAACCACGCCCGGTCGCGCGCGTCGTGCTCGACGCCTGCTATGAAGTCCGAAGCTCCGTCGTCTATGCGACGGTCGCCGTCGTCCTCGTCGCCGTGCCCGTGCTGGCTTTGCCCGGCATCGCCGGCCGCCTCTTCGCGCCGCTCGCCGTCTCCTATGGACTGGCGACGCTCGCCTCGCTCGTCGTCGCCCTGACTGTGACGCCCGCCTTCGCTATGGTTCTCTTCGGACGCAGCAATGCGCGGCCGAAAGATCCGCCGCTGCTGCGCTGGTCGCGCGGACGTTATGAGGCGCTGCTGCGCCGGATCGCGCGCCACCCCGCCCTCATTCTGCTCGCGACGATCGGCACCGTCGCAGCAGGCTGCGCCGTCCTGCCAAGTTTCGGCGGCACCTTCATTCCCGAGCTGAAGGAAGGCCATTACACGATCCATATGACCGCCGTGCCGGGAACCTCCGTCGAAGAATCGCTGCGGCTCGGCAAGATCACGGCGAAAGTGCTGCTCGATCTTCCAGCGGTGCGCTCCGTCGCGCAGCGCGTCGGCCGCGCCGAATTGGCCGACGACACGAATGGCACGCATCACAGCGAATTCGAAGTCGATCTGAAACCGCTCTCGGCCGAAGAGGCGGAGGACGCGCCCGGCCAAATCCGCAAGGCGCTCGCCACGATCCCCGGCGCGAATTTCGCCATCAACACCTTCTTGACCGAACGCATCGAAGAGACGCTGTCGGGCTATACGGCGCCGGTCGTCGTCAACATCTACGGCAATGATCTCGATCTCCTCGACCGAAAGGCGGAGGAGGTGGCGCATGTGCTCGCCAAAGTCCGCGGTGCCGCCGATGTGCAGCTCAACTCGCCGCCCGGTATGCCGCAGCTCACCATAAGACTGCGCCGCGACGATCTGGAGCGCTGGGGCTTGACCTCCGTCGAAGTGCTCGATGCTGTGCGCACTGCCTATCAAGGCGAACAGGTCGGCCAGGTCTATGACGGCAACCGCGTCTTTCCCGTGCTCGTCATCCTCGACAAACAGAGCCGCACGAATTTGACCGATGTCGCCGATCTGCCGCTGCATTCGGCCAAAGGCGTCTATCTGCGCTTGAGCCAAGTCGCGGATGTCTATGAAAGCTCCGGCCGCTACCGCGTACAGCACCAGGGTGCGCGGCGGCTGCAGACCGTGACCGCCAATGTAAGCGGCCGCGACGTCGCCTCCTTCGTGCAGGAGGCGAAGAAGGTGATCGCGGCGAATGTCACCTTTCCCTCCGGCACCTATGTCGAATTCCGCGGCACGGCGGAAGAGCAATCACGCTCGCAGCGCGCGCTATTGCTGAACTCGCTGATCGCCGGCATCGGCATCATTCTGCTGCTGGCCGTCATTACGCAGAACACCCGCAATCTTTTCCTTGTCCTCGCCAATTTGCCTTTTGCTTTCGTCGGCGGCGTGGCGGCGGTGTATTTTTCCGGCGGAACGCTGTCGCTCGGCTCGATGGTCGGCTTCGTCACGCTCTTCGGCGTCACCTTGCGCAATTCGATCCTGATGATCGCGCATTACCGCGACCTAGTCGAACTCGACGGCCTGCCGTGGACGCTCGACACCGCGGTGAAAGGCGCCGCCGACCGGCTCGCCGCCATCGTCATGACATCGCTTGTCACCGCGCTCGGCGTTCTGCCGCTGGCGCTCGGCATGAAGGAGCCCGGCCGCGAAATCGAAGGGCCGATGGCCGTCGTCATTCTGGGCGGCCTCATTACGTCGATGGCGCTCAATCTTCTGGTGCTGCCGACGCTGGCGCTACGCTACGGCGATTTCAAGCGCAGCGCGGAAGACGATGGGCTGAGCGGGGAGACGAGCCCCGCTGATGCGGGGGTGATATGAGACGGCGAATCCCTCCCCTTTAGGGGAGGGTGACCGGCGAAGCCGGGCGGGTGGGGATCACCCCATCCGTCAGTGTCGCTTCGCGCCATCGCCACCTTCCCCCTCCCCTAAAGGGGAAGGATTCGCCAATGCTACAGGCTCACCCCATCGCAAAAGCCTTTACCGCAATCCCTGCGGCTTCGAGCTTCTGGCACACCGAGCTTTGTAGAAGTCCGCGCAGACGTCGATCTGTGGACGCTTCGTTAACTAATCCGCGTCGGGCTTTAGGTCTGGATACATATTCTCTATCGGAAAAATAATATCTCTGAAAATTGCGCCCATGATGTCTCCAATAGCGTTTTTGAAACGATCTTTTGTTTCTTTCTCCTCGATGCGCTCCACGATTTCGAGCATCTTCCCGATAGGCTCATCTGTTGCCACGGCTAGAAGCATAAGAGTCTTCGCGATATCCTTGTTCATCGATTACCTCTTAAATTGAGGAGCGAAGTTAAGTGGTCTTGGCCATAATATGCGGATGAACGCTGGGGACTATTTGCCCTTTACCCAGTCGCAAACGCCTTCACCTTAACCCCCGCCGCCTCGAGCTTCGCGCGTACGGCTTTCACCATGGCGACCGCATTCGGCGTATCGCCATGCACGCAGACGGATTGGATCGGCACCGGAATGCGCTGACCGGAGTTCGCGATCAAAGCGCCCTCCGAAACCATGGCCAGAACGCGCTCGGCGACGGCATCTGCATCATGCAGCACTGCGCCCTCCTGGCCGCGCGGCAGCAGCAAGCCGCGATCGGTATAGCCGCGATCGGCAAAGATTTCCGAAACGACAGTCAACCGCTCGGCAACGCCCGCCTGTTCGAGCGCGCTTTTCGCCACGACGAGAAAAGCGAGGTCCGGATCGACAGCACGGATCGCCTTGGCGATGGCGCGTGCGACATCGCGATCTTCCATCGCGACATTGCTCAAGGCGCCATGCGGTTTCACATGAGTGATCTTATGGCCCGCATAGGCCGCAAGCGCCTGCGCCGCGCCGATCTGATAGGCGACGATCCGCTCGATCTCGCCCGTCGAATAAGGAATACGGCGGCGACCGAAGCCGGCAAGATCCGGAAAGCCCGGATGCGCGCCGACGGCGACGCCATTCTCCTTGGCGATGCGGAAGGTTTCGGCCATCACTTCGGGATCGCCACCGTGAAAGCCGCAAGCGACATTGGCGCTGGTGACGATGCCAAGCATGGCGGCATCATCGCCCATTTTATAGACGCCGAAACTCTCGCCGCAATCGCAATTGAGATCGATGCTTTGCATGATCAGCCGAAGTTTGCCTTATGTCGCATCATCGCATATGAGCCAGGCGGCAGACAAGAAATGCGAGATCCGCGGCAGAATCAAATGTCGAAACGCATCGACCGCTCATGGGTGGTTTTCGCCAGTATCGAAAATTCCGAACACGATAGATGCGTCGACCTGTTCGCGCGCCCGAATGGAAGCTACGGATTTGAGGAATTCAGGCGGGACGTAGAAGACGGCGGCGAGTGGACGCCAATCCAATATTATTCAGGGGCTTCTTATCCATCGCAGGAAGCCGCGCTTGCGGCGGCAAGGCAATCGGTGATCTGGTTGACAGAGGCCATCCAACGAAGCCCCGCGTTACAGACGTTGCTGCCACGCGCGCCGGACTGAGACATTTCCCAAAGCGTCGCGCCTATCGGCGGCCAGCTTCAATTTCCTTGCGGCGTCGGTCGATCAGCATATTGGCGAGCTGCATGCGCGCGTTCGCCTTGGTCTTGGAATCCCCGTCAAAGAGATCAGGATGATAGCGCCGTGCAAAGGCGCGGCGCGCCCGCTGCAGCTCCGCCGTCGTCGTCGCAGTGGCGAGACCCAATTCGGCGGCGATCCCATCTTCGTCGAGATCGAAGCTCAGCGGCTCGTTCGCCGCCTCCGGCACAAGCTCCTCATCGTCGAAGAAAAAGGCCGCTTCGACGCTGACACGGTCCGGCTGGGTCTGCGCAGGATCGCGCCCGAAGAGCGATGACAGCCAATCCGGGCCGGACGCCTGCCGGGGCCCCCGCGCCGGCGCGGCGCGATCGGCGTCCTCGGCCATAGCATCGAGATCGTCGAGAATATCGGCAAAGCTGCGGTTATGGGACGCGGCCTTGGACATGGATCTGGTCATCGGGGAACTCATGTGACCCGCAGCGGCGATACGCGGCCGTGCGGTTGCCTATGAGACGCGCAACTGCTTAATCCAGTGTTAAGCCGCCACTTTTTGGCAAAGCTTCAGGCGGTTCGGCGGAAGACCCGCTTTCCCGCATGGCCTGTAACGCTCCATCAAAGCTTTTGATCCAAAAGAAGAGCGAGACGCTCCGCGCCAAAGGATCGCTTTTGACCAATCTCACCCTCGACACCGGCAAGCCGCAGACGCGCTCAAGCCGGTCCACGCAGGATTCCGCCGCCGCGCCCATCCCCACCTGGCTTTTGATCGCCATCGCGCTGGGGCTCGGGCTCGTTCTCTCCTATGCCCGCGTGCTGGACGTCTGGCAGAAAGGTACCTTCTTCGATTCCGACGACGCGATGCGGCTTGTGCAAGTGCGCGCTCTGCTGCACGGTCAAGGCTGGTTCGATCTGACGGCCTATCGGCTCGATCCGCCACAAGGCGTCTTCATGCACTGGTCGCGCTTCATCGACCTGCCGCTCGCGCTCCTCATAAAACTCTTCGGCCTTGTGCTGCCGGAAACGCTGGCCGAGCGGGCAAGCCGCCTCACTTTCCCGCTGATCCTGCAGGGCCTGCTCTATCTCGGCATGGCGCGCATTGCCCGCGCTCTGATCGGGCCGCAGGCGATCGTTCCGGTCATCGTGCTCACGCTGTTGAGCGGCATGGAGGTCGGCCAGTTCCAGCCAGGCCGCATCCATCATTCCGCGCCGCAGATCATGCTCACCGTTTGGATGATCGCGACTTTCCTGGAAGCGCTCGATGCCGATAAAGCGCGGCATGCCGCAATCGCAGGTCTCCTCGCCGCCATCTCTCTCGCGGTCGGGCTCGAAGCCTTTCCCTTTATCGTGCTGCTCGCCGGCTTTGCCGCGCTCCTCTGGATCCTGCACGGCGCCGAAATGCAGAAGAGCCTGGGCTACTTCGCGCTTGGTCTTGGCGTTTCATTGCCGCTGACCTATCTCGCCACGGTCGGCCACGCACATTGGTTCGATACGGTCTGCGACGCCTACTCGCCGGTCTATCTCGTGCCGGGCTTTGTCGGCGCTCTGGCGCTTGGCGGCCTCGCGCTCGCCTCATCGCAGCTGACAAGTCTGGTCGCGCGTATCGCCGCCGGACTCGTCGCCGGCACCCTCGTCCTCGGCGCGGCGCTCGCGATCAAGCCGATCTGCTTCATCGATCCCTATCACGGCATCGATCCGCTCGTCCGGCAGATCTGGCTCAACAATGTCATCGAGGGCTTTCCACTGCGCCGCCTCTATGCGCAGGACGCAGGCACCGCCATCATGATGGCCGGGCCCATCGGCGTCTGCATCGGCGCGGCGTTCATCGCGCTCTTCCGTGAAACGGGCGTCACGCGCGAGCGCTGGCTGATCGTGACGGCGATGAGCCTCGCCGCGGCGGCGCTGAGTTTCTGGATGATCCGGCTGATGAGCTTCGCCGCATTGATCTCCTGTTTTGGCGGCGCGTGGTCGATCGTTACTTTGCGTGACACCTTGTTACGGACGAAATGGCGCGAAATCTCCATGCTGTCCTTCGCGCTTGTCCTGCCGTTCTCGACGGTCGGATGGGCGCTTGTCGTACCGACCAAAACGGATCGCGCGGATTGGAAGGAAGGCACCGGCTGTCTCACCTCATCCGCCTATGCGCCGCTCGCGCAATTGCCGCCGGGCATTGTCGCAGGACCGATCGATGCGGGCTCGCATATGCTCGCCTTCACACAGCAGAGCGTGCTTGCGGCGCCCTATCATCGCGATAATGACGGCAATCGCGCCATGCTCGAAGCGATGCTTGCAAAGCCTGCCGACGCGCGGGCGATTCTCGCTGCCCATCACGTCACTTATGTGACAACATGCGCGGGTCTAAAAGAGACGGACGTGCTGGCGAAGCGCGCGCCGCAAGGGCTGGCCGCAGCCTTGATTGCCGATCACATTCCCGAATGGTTGCGGCCTTTGCCGATCCAAGGTCCGTTTCACGTGTTCGTGACGCGCTAGAAAAAAAACACGCGCAAGAGCGAAGCATTCGCAAGATTGCGAAAGCTTAATTTGATGCCATCAACGGCAATGGCAAACTCGCGGCGATCAATTTGATCAAAGGAGAACATTATGACTCCCCGCCTCCCCCTGGCCCTTGCCGTCATTGGTCTCGTCGGTGCCGGCATCGTGTCGACAAGCTTCACGGCGTTCGCGCAGCAGACTCCGCCGGCGAAGTCAGCCGATACGGACAAGCCTGAGCATCGCTTCATGCCCACGCCGGAAGATCGCGCCGCCTTTCTCGACGCGCGGCTCGCGGCGCTGCACGCCGGCCTCGAACTCACCGCCGATCAGGACAAACTGTGGCCGCCGGTCGAACAGGCGTTGCGCGACTTCAGCAAACTCGTCGCTTCGGAAAGCCAAGCCTTCCATGAACAAGGCAAGACGCTCGATCCCGTCGCGCGTCTGCAGATGCGCAGCGACAATATGATCGCCCGCGGCGAGGCCTTGAAAAAAGTCGCAGCGGCCGCAGGCCCGCTCTATGCGGCGCTGACCGATGCGCAGAAACATCGCCTGCCGATCCTGCTGCACGCGATGCATCGCTCCCATCGTTTCGCCATGATGGAAGGCTGGCGCCACCACATGGGCATGGGCATGGGCATAGACCATCCGATGATGCACGGCGACGATCACCAGGACGACGGCGAGCACGGCGACGACGCGCAATAGCCTGCGTCCGTATGCAAAGACGCCTTCGCGAAAAGACGATCCCTCGCCATCCGGCGAGGGATTTTTGTTGAGCCCCCTTAAGCGCTACGACGTGCCAGAATATCGCGGATTTCTTCGAGAAGGACTTCCTGGCGCGGCGGCGCCGGGGGAACCGCGGCCGCTTCGTTTTCTTTCAGCACGTCGCGCCGCAACATCATAATGCCACGCACGACGAGAAAGAGAACGAAGGCCACGATCAGGAAATTGACGACCACCGTCAGGAAATCCCCCCAGGCGAAAACAGCCCCCTGCCGCCGCGCATCGGCAAGCGAATGCGCCGTGACGGCCTTGCTGAGCGGCAGGAAGTAATTCGAGAAATCCAGGCCGCCGGTGATCGCCCCGATCACCGGCATGATCAGATCCTCGACCAGCGAATTGACGATCTTGCTGAAAGCGGCCCCGATGATCACGCCGATCGCGAGATCGACGACATTCCCCCGCATCGCAAAATCGCGGAATTCCTTCAGCACATTCGACAGCACGTGAGCCTCCCTGCTTGCGGGCCTCGAAGATAGCGCCATCGGCGCGAAAGTCGATGCGACGGCCCCGCCTTCGGGACGATGGCGCCCCCGGATCGAAAGCTGGTAAGATCGCCTCGGGAAGGCCTCTTGCAGGCCTCTGGCCCGCGTTTTCACCTTTGCCGTTTGGAACGCCTTGATGTGCAGATGATCCCAGGCTGGCTCGCCATCCTCACGACGCTCGCCTATCTGATCGGGCTCTTCGCGGTCGCCCGCTATGGCGACACGTCCGGGCGCCGCTTCGTCGGCGAGCGCGCCCGCAGCGCCATCTATGTGCTGAGCCTCGGCGTCTATTGCACCTCCTGGACCTTCTTCGGCTCGGTCGGCATCGCCTCCTCCCACAGCGTCGAATTTCTAGCGATCTATATCGGGCCGATCATCGTCTTCGGCTTGCTGCATCCGCTGCTTTTGCGCATCGTGCGGCTCGCCAAGGCGCAAAACATCACCTCGATCGCCGATTTTGTCGCGGCGCGTTATGGCAAGTCCGGCGCCGTCGCAGCGCTCGTCGCGCTGATTACGGTGATCGGCGTCGTGCCTTATATCGCGCTGCAGCTCAAAGCGATTTCGGCGTCGCTCTCGACCGTCCTCAATGCCAGCGACGGCACGGTAACGACGGCGGCGCTTGCGCCGAACCTGCTCTCGGCCCTCGTCGCCTTCGTGCTCGCTGGATTCGGCATCGCCTTCGGCACGCGCCGCATCGATGCGACCGAGCATCAGGACGGGCTGATGCTCGCCATTGCAACGGAATCGGTCATCAAGCTCGTCGCCTTTCTTTGCGTCGGAATCTTCGTGACCTGGGGCATGTTTGGCGGCCTCGGCGATCTCGCCCATAGAGTTGCGCAAAGCGCGTCACTCTCGGCACGGATCGCGACGACAGCCGATTGGCCCACGACCCTCGTCATGGCGCTGCTGTCTGGCCTCGTCATCGTCTTTCTGCCGCGGCAATTTCATGTCACCATTGTCGAGAACCGCAAAGAAGAAGATGTCCGCAAGGCGGCCTGGCTCTTCCCGCTCTATCTCGTCGCGATCAATCTCTTCGTCATCCCGCTCGCGATCGCCGGCCTGCTGACCTTTCAAGACGGCGCGATCGATCGCGACATGACGGTGCTGGCACTGCCGATCGCGGCAAAGGCCGGCCCCATCGTGCTCTTGGCGCTCGTCGGCGGCCTCTCCGCGGCAACCGCCATGGTCGTCGTCGAATCCGTCGCCGTGGCGATCATGGTGTCGAATGATCTGGTGATGCCTCTGCTGCTGCGTCTGCCACAGATGCGCCGGCCCATCGAGCAGCATGACATCGGCGCCGTTGTCTTGATGGTCCGCCGCCTCGCCATTTTGATGCTGATGGCGCTGGCCTATCTCTATTTCTGCCATGCGAGCGATGCCGGCCTTGCGGCCATTGGGCTTCTCTCCTTCGCCTGCGTGGCGCAGATCGCGCCGGCCTTCATCGGCGGCCTCGTCTGGCGGCGCGCCAATACGCGCGGCGCCATTGCTGGCCTTGTGACGGGCGTCGGATTTTGGGCCTATACGCTGTTTCTGCCGTCCTTCGATCCGACCTTTCAGCCGGTCGCGGATTTCGTCAGCCACGGACCGCTGGGCATTGCGCTGTTGCGCCCGACCGCCCTCTTCGGCACCAATTTCGCGCCACTGGTGCATGGCGTCATCTTCAGCCTCGGCGCCAACCTCCTGGCTTTCATCGGCTTTTCGCTGACCCGCCAGACGCGGCCAATGGAACGCCTGCAAGCCAATGTGTTCATCGGCGCGCAGACTGCGCCCATGGCGCAGGCCTTCCGGCCTTCGCGCATGCGCGTCACCGTCGAAGAGCTCGAAGCCGCCGTCGCGCGCTGCCTTGGCCCCGAGCGGGCGCAGCGCGCCTTCGCACAATTCCTCACGGCGCGCGGCGTCGACCTCGCGCCAAAATCGGAAGCCGACATCCATCTTCTGCGCTTCGCCGAACATCTGATGGCGTCGACCATCGGCACGGCCTCCTCGCGGCTCGTTCTCTCGCTGCTTTTTGCGCAACGCGGCATGAACCGCGATGCGACGCTCGATTTCGTCGATGAGATTTCCGTCGAGATCCAGCGCAACCGCGATCTGCTCCAACATGCCATCGACGTCGCGAAACAAGGCATCACGGTCTTCGACCGCGATCTTAGGCTCATGTGCTGGAATCGCGAATTCCGCGATCTCTTCGAACTGCCAAACGACATGCTGCATGCCGGCACGCCGCTCGACGAGATCATCCGCTTCAATGCCGAGCGCGGCATCTATGGGCCGGGTCCCTCCGACGAACATCTTGCCGCCCGGCTCGAAACTCTGGTCGCTGGCGGCGAGCCTCTGCGGCTCGGCCTCTCATCCGGCAGGATCATCGAAGTGCGCTCGGCCCGCATGCCCGACGGCGGCCTTGTCGCAACCTATATCGATGCGACGGCGCAGGCCGAATCCGAGCAGGAGCTCGAATTCGCCAATGAAATGCTCGAGCGGCGGGTGAAGGAGCGCACCGAAGAACTCGTCAAGCTCAATGCCGAGCTCGCGCGCGCCAAGGCCGAGGCGGAAGAAGCCAATCTCTCGAAGACCCGCTTTCTCGCAGCCGCCAGCCACGATCTGCTCCAGCCTCTGAACGCTGCGCGGCTCTATGCGACATCACTCGCCAACAAAATGCGCGGCTCGGGCGAGAGCGAGATCAATCTCGCCCAGCATGTCGATTCCTCGCTCGACGCGGTGCAGGAGATCCTGACCACGCTTCTCGATATTTCGCGGCTCGATGCCAAGGCGATGCCGCCGGAGATCAGCGAATTCCGCCTCGATGAAATCCTCAATCAATTGCGGCTCGAATTCGGTCCGATCGCGCAGGACAAAGG
>JBKQRA010000128.1:0-6769 GCA_052144065.1 Methylovirgula sp.
GCTTCGTCTTCTTGGCGATCTCGGCCATCCGCCCACGGCTCTGCTTTGTCCACATCCAGAGCTTGAATCATAAATCAGCCTCAGGCGGAATCCAAAGGGAGACGATTTTCAAAACAGTCTCTTAGAGCCCCAAACGATCAGGCATCCTGATCGAGCTCCGGATAATGCCGAAAGATACCATCTTCGTTGAAGGGGATACGCCGTTTCGAGGACAGATAGCGAGCGATATTCGGACGCTTGCGCACCGCTTCGCGTAAGCCGGCGAGCGCCGGATAGTGCTTGTCGAAGCCATGCATGGCGCACGGAAAGGCATAGGTGAGCCCTTCCATCAGCTGGAACAGGGACAGATCAACGTAGGTCACGCTATCGCCGACGGGATGATGACTACCCTTCGGATTTTGCTGCAGGACGCGCTCGAAATAGCTCATGAATTTCGGGATTCTATGCCGGATGAAATCGGCTGATCGCGCGTTGGCGGCGTCCTTCTGATCCTCATAATAAAGGCTGCCGGCGATCGGATGATGCGTATCGTGCACTTCGGCGACCATATCAGTGATCGTCAATTGCAAGCCGTTTGCTACAAAGCGCAGCTCTTCGGTCTTCGGCGCGAGATGAAGTTTCGGCCCGAGATAAAGCAAAATGTTCGCGACATGAGGAATGATGAGATCGCCGTCCTTCAAAAAGGGCGGTGCAAAGGGAATATGGGCTTCGGTGTGGCTTTCGAGGATCTGCATCATTGCGGCCGTGCCCTGCCCCTTGCTTTCGGGTCCGCGCGCGACATCGACATAGTCGGCGCCGGCGTCTTCCAGCGCGAGCCGGACGAATTCGCCGCGGCCCTGAATGCCGTCCCAATAATAGAGCTCATAGGCCATTGCACTTCCCTTGTCTCTCAGACGCGGCCGCAATCCTATCGCGGCCGGTCTATGAACGCATCACAATGGAAAATGCCGCAGCGATTTAGATCAAAAAATGGCGACAACGATGGACCACCCTCAGCCGTCGAGCAGGCCCATGAGGCTCGCCGCATAAGTGCTTTTCGACATCTGCTTGATGATGGCCCGCAAATCCTGCTCGCTGATCCAGCCTTGCGTAAAGGCGATTTCTTCGGGGCTCGCGACGATGTGGGCTTGGCGCGTCTGAATGGTGCGGATGAACTCACCTGCCTCGATGAGAGATTCGGGCGTGCCCGTATCGAGCCAGGCAAAGCCCCGCCCCATCTTTTGAAAATGCAGCTCGCCCAGCTCTAGATAGACATTATTCAGATCGGTGATCTCGAGCTCGCCGCGCGTGGAGGGTCTGAGCTTGGCCGCGAATTCCGGAGCCCGGCCATCGTAGAAATAAAGGCCCGTCACCGCCCAGTTCGAGGCTGGCTCCTTGGGCTTTTCCTTGATCGAGTTGATCCGCCCGGCGTCGTTGAACTCGACGACGCCGTAACGCTCCGGATCCTTGACGTGATAGGCGAAGATGGTCGCGCCCGTCTTTGTTTCAGCCGCGGAGGTCAAGAGCGCGGATAGTCCATGGCCGAAGAAAAGATTGTCGCCAAGGATCAGCACGGAATTCTCCGTGCCAACGAAATCCGCGCCGATGATATAGGCCTGCGCGAGACCTTCGGGCTTCGGCTGCTCCGCATAGCTGAGCTTGATGCCCCATTGCGACCCATCCTTGAGAAGGCGCTGAAACAACGGCAGATCATGCGGCGTCGTGATGATCAATATCTCGCGGATGCCGGCGAGCATCAACGTTGCCAGAGGATAATAGATCATCGGCTTGTCATAGACCGGCAGAAGCTGCTTCGACACGACCTGCGTGATCGGATGCAATCTTGTGCCGCTGCCGCCTGCCAAAATAATTCCGCGCATGAAAAACCTTTAGCCGCTTGAGAGCAGACGTTTGACGACTTCCGATGCAGATGTTTGCCATGCCGGCAATGTAACGTCATAGACCGACGCCAATTTCTGCGTGTCGAGCCGGGAATTGGCCGGACGCGCGGCCGGCGTCTTATAATCAGCACTTGGAATGCGGACGACCGAAACCGGCGCGCGATTGAAGCGCGTCGCTTCCGAAAAAATCACTTCGGCGAAATCGGCCCAGCTTGCAGGTCCGGTTCCGGCGAGATGGAAAGTTCCGAAAAGTCTGGCATTGTCCGGCTCTTCCTTTATGCGCCCGGCTATCGTCAAAATTCCATCCGCAATGTCGAGCGCGGAGGTCGGCTGCCCCAACTGGTCGGCGACCACATTGATCGTTGGTCGCGTCTCCCCGAGCGCGAGCATGGTGCGCAGAAAATTCTTGCCGAAGGGGCTATAGACCCAAGCCGTGCGCAAAATGACGTGACGGGGCGTTGCGGCTCGCACAGCCTCCTCGCCGGCTCGCTTCGAGCGGCCGTAGGCGTTGATGGGCGCCGTCTGATCGTCCTCGTGATAGGGCCGGTCGAGCGAGCCGTCGAACACATAATCGGTGGAAAGCTGGATGATCGGCACATCGAGCTTGTGGGCAGCCTCGGCGACAAAGCCAGCGCCAGCCGCATTGATCTTATGCGCGAGTGCCTCTTCAGTCTCGGCAAGATCGACAGCCGTATAGGCACCGGCATTCACAATTACATCGGGCTTGGCCGATTCAAGCGCCGGCAAGATCGTCTCCGGCGCGCCGAGATCGAGCCGCGCGCGATCCAAGGCGACGATCTCTACGCCACGCATCGCCCCGCGCTCCAATAGGGAGCGCACGACCTGCCCTTGCGATCCTGTGACAGCGATACGCATCTCAATCAAAATATTTCGGGAGGTCGGCGAATTTTGGATGTTTGCGATCCTTCTCAGACAGGATCGCCTCCGCCGCCGCTATGCCCCAATTAATGCCGAGCGCCGGATCGTCGAACGCTAGACCATGGTCATGATAGGGCGCGTAATAATTCGTCACCTTGTAGAGCACTTCCGTGTCGGGTTCGAGCGTCACATAGCCATGCGCGAAACCGATCGGCACGAGAATCTGGCGCCAATTCTCAGCCGATAATTCGATGGCTACATGCTTTCCGAAGGTTGGCGACGCGTGACGCAAATCGACAGCGACGTCGAGAATACGGCCGCGCGTGACGCGCACGAGCTTATCTTGCGCGAAGGGCGCGGATTGAAAATGCAGCCCCCGCAAGGTGCCGCGATCGGCCGAAAACGCATGATTGTCCTGCACGAAGTCGAGCGCAATGCCGGCCTCGACGAAAGTGCGGCGCGTGTAGATCTCCGAAAAGAAGCCACGCTGATCGCCGAACTTCTTGACGCTGATGATTTTGACGTCGGGAATTGCGGTCTGTTCGACAGTGAGCATTGAGGAACCGATCGATACGTTAGATGGCCAGGCCGAGGCGCTCGCCGCGATAGGTGCCGGCGCGGATTGCTTCCCACCAGGGACGATTGGCGAGATACCATTGGACGGTCTTGCGCAAGCCCTGCTCGAAGTGATGCCGCGGCTCCCAGCCGAGTTCGCTCTTGATCCGGCTCGCATCGATCGCATAGCGCAGATCATGTCCCGGCCGGTCAGCAACAAATTCGATGAGCTTGCGGCGCGGTCCCTGCGCGCCATTGGGCACGAATTCATCGAGGAGTTCGCAGATTCCCTCGACGATATCGAGATTGCGCCGCTCATTGTTGCCGCCGATATTGTAGGTCGCGCCCGGCACGCCGCTGAGCGCCGCCAGCAGCAAGGCCTCGGCATGATCTTCGACGAAGAGCCAGTCGCGGATATTCTCGCCGCGCCCATAGACCGGCAGCGGCCGCCCCTCCAGCGCATTGATGATCATCAACGGAATGAGCTTTTCCGGGAAATGATAAGGTCCGTAATTATTCGAGCAATTGGTGATGACGGTTGGCAGGCCATAGGTGTGATGCCAGGCCCGCACGAGATGATCGGACCCCGCCTTTGACGCCGCATAGGGCGAATTCGGCTGGTAGCGGCTGTTCTCACAGAAAAGCCCTTCAGCTCCTAGAGAGCCGAAAACCTCATCCGTCGAGATATGATGGAAGCGGAAGGCATCGCGGCGCTGTGCCGGCAAGCCGCGCCAATGAGTGACGGCGGACTGGAGCAGCGCAAAAGTTCCGACGAGATTAGTCTGGATAAAGGCGCCGGGTCCGTCGATCGAGCGATCGACATGGCTTTCGGCCGCGAGATGCATGACGATATCGGGATCGAAATCGGCGAAGGCGGATTTCACCGCGGCCGCGTCGCAAATATCGCCCCTGCGGAACGCATAGCGGCGATCCTGCGCGACCGGGGCGAGAGAGGCAAGATTTCCCGCATAGGTCAGCTTGTCGAAAACAAGCACGCTATGTTGCGTGTTCTCGATAATCCAACGCGTGACGGCGGAACCGATGAACCCTGCTCCGCCCGTGACGAGAATCCGCATGAATGGTCCGGGTTCGCCTCAATCCTGAAGGAGCTTCTAGCCCAATTGCGGAGGCGATGACAATTGCGGGCTCAGGCTTTCGCTCAGGAAAGCGCATCCGCCTCATAGGCGGCCGTCGCCCGCCAGGGTTTTGTCCGCCGGGGCGGAAAAGCAAGGCCAAATGCTGGGTTTTGCAGGGACAGATTTACGTTGAAATACGGATCGGCCTCGATCCGGTTGCGCCATTTGTGGCGCATATAGTCCAATTCGCGATTCGCGCGGCTGAGATTATCTGTCGCCATATCCGACCCGCGCGAGACGGATTCATGGTGATAGAGGAGCGCGAAAGGCGTCCAGACATTGCGATAGCCGCGCGCCGAGAATTCAAGGCAAAGATCGACATCATTGCAGCTGACCGGCAGATCGACCGCATTAAATCCGCCGACATCGTCAAAGAGGCGCTTACGGACCAATAGGCAGGCTGCCGTAACGGCGGAGACATTGGTGGCCTGCACGAGCCGGCCGAAATAGCCGGCCTCGTCCCGCATAGCCCGGCTTTGCGCATGGTCGATGCCCCAAGGCATACCAAGGATCACGCCGCCATGTTGAACCCGTCCATCGGGATAGAGCAGCTTGGCACCGATAGCGCCATTTTCTGGCAAGACGGCGAAGGAGACCATCTCGGCCAGCCAATCGGGATCGATGACGTCGATATCATTGTTGACGAAGCCGATGATGTCGCCTCTTGCGAGGACCGCGGCCCGGTTGTTCATGTCGGAATAGTTGAACTGACCTTCGTAACGCATGATCCGGACGCGCGGGTCGGCGTTGAGACGCTTCAGCAGCGCGAGCGTCTGCACATTATCGCTTTGATGATCGATGATGATGATTTCGAGCGGGCGATAATGCGTGCGATTGAGCAGCCCGTCGATGCAGGGACCGAGAAGATCGTGACGATTATGGGTTGGAACGATCAGAGTGACGAGCGGCGCCGGCATGGGCACAGACCGGCGGATGCGATCGAATGACGCCACGTATGGATTTGTTTCGACAGCTACAGTCTCGCCACGCGTACTCAATAGATCGCGCTTGGCGCGGCGCAGGGATTCGGACGTCTCTGCCGCTTGCGTATGGGAGAAGACGCAACTCTTCGCATCAGTGCGCCGGTGCGAGAGGAGCGCGGGAATATGTTGGATGTTTTGCTCTGACGTCGCCGCCGCCACGCGCAGCGCCACATCGTAGTTTTCATATCCATCGAGCCCGTCGCGCCAGCCGCCGAGTTGCGTCAACAGGCTCCGCCGATAGATGGCGAAGGATGAAATCATATCATGGGCGAGAAAAAGCTCTGGATTCCAATCGCCCTTGAAATAGGGCGAATGCCGGACGCCATCTTGGCCGATCCGGTCCTCATCGGCATAGAGGAGATCGCTGTTGGGATGCGCATTGAGCGCGACAGCAAACTCATACAACGCCTGTTCGGGCAAAAGTACGTCGCAATTGATAAGCGCGAGAAATTCGCCTGACGCTGCCGCGAGGCCGATATTTTTTGCCGCCGTGGAACCGCCAGAGTCTGGCGCGGCGATCAGCTTCACCCGCGCATCCGCCGCCGCCATGTCTTGAACCAGTGCAGTTAAGCCGGGCGAGCGCGCATCGATGACGACGCAAAGCTCCCAATTGCCGTAAAGCTGCTTCTTCACCGAGGCGATCGCCTCGCGACACGGACCGCCCGCATCGTCCGACGCCAAGATGACGAGCGAAATCGGCGGATGATATTGAAGCGCAAAAATATGCTGCTTGATTTCTTCGCGATCGCGCTCGATCAGTGTGTCGTAAAGGCTCACCCATTTGCGATAACGATCGGCATGCGCCAGATGATTGGCGAGATGGGGAACCGTCGCGACTGCCTTGGCCGATCGCGCGCTCGCGATCATATGGGCCGGCAGCGATAGAAGCTTTGAAACGCCTTTGGCAAGGCGCCAAAGCGGCGATGCGTTCATGCAACGCAGATGATTCAGGCATTCCGCGACCTGCGCGTTCTTGATCGTTGCCAATTCATCATAATCGCGGCGCAGCTGCGCCGCATTTGCCTTGGCATCGATTTTCGTCTGCGACAGTTCGCGCGCCAATTGCGCGATCTGCGCGTCCTTCTGCGCGATCCGCTCTTCGAGCTGGCGCAGCTGCTCATTGGGATCGAAATGAATGTCGATTTTTGTCATTAGGTGCAGTCAAAATGAGCAACGATCCGATGTTCGAGAACGCCGCGCTCGACGCTAAAAACAGGTAACCAATCTCTGAGCAGACAAGCAAGTCGTTAAACGCGGCGCACAAAGTAAAGTATTATATACTAAATTGTTATTTGCCTCGCGCCGCATCGAAAGTCCAGGAATGGCAGGCGCCGAA
>JBKQRA010000129.1:0-7291 GCA_052144065.1 Methylovirgula sp.
CGCTCCGCCAATGGCTCCGCGCCAGCTCCCGCCGCTCACCCAGCCAAAGAGGCTGAATCCAACCGTCAGGGCGAACTCACATCTGGATAAAACTTGGGGGCAAGGTCAACAGTGACGTGCTACTGCATGCCATGGGGACGGCGGCGCGCCGGCTTGCCAATCTCTTTGGCGGCTCTATCGACGCACTGGCCACAGAATTGACGGGTGATCCGACTTTCTATCATGCGAAATCGCACGGCAGACGAGATTAGTAGAGAGCAGGGAGGCCCACATGGCAACGCCCGAAATTTTTCTCTTGCAGTTTTATCGCTTCGAACCCGGCGATTTGGGCATTACAGACCTTCCCCACGCTGATCGTGCCTCTCTGGAAACGATACTTGAGAGGGCATTGTTGAGCCTACACAATAATGAGACGATCGCATTCGAGCAGCGCCCAGATCGCGCTCGCGCTATCACCGCTGACGGTCTTTCGGTCATCTCTAGAATCGAAATCACCAGCCATGGCACCGTTAGGAGAATTTAGGCTCATTGTGGATGCCCTGGCACTTCTACAAGCCGGTATTCTATGATCTGCCATCCCGCATCCGCGACTATTTGCTTTTTCTCCGCAAGCTTTGCCGCGAAGAAGCGATCCCCTGACTCGCGCCAAGTTTCGTTTTCCAGATGCGTTAGATACCCCCTAAACACTGCTTGCGTAGCCGCACCGCGAGTGATGAAAACTTTCTTCCAAATATGATGACGTGGGTCTTCGATCCCGAACACATTAGCGTGCATCGATTGTCATCCTTTCCGTATTGGCTGAACAACAATGAAGACGACACAAGTCTGGGCTTTTTTGGCCGCATCATTCATAGCGATCTTGGGGACTTTAGTGATTGCTTTTAAGCACGCCGAATTAGCTGAGAAGGAAGCTTGGGTTCGCTGCATCAGGGACATTGATCAGACGAGCGCACAAAACCTGGTGTGTCGATCTCAGTATCCCGGCCCCTATCGGCGCTTCCTCAATGAGCTTCAAGGTAAGTGAATGGCTTGATGCAATCCGCGGCGCAAAATCGATCGACCGTCAGATTAATTCACGCCAAGCGTGCGCTCGATTGTTGGATGGGCACTGTAGGGTCCAAAACGACCGCGCAAACAAATTACAATGAAATCAAATGGAAGGGCTGGCTCCCTGAGCAGGACTCGAACCTGCGACCGATCGATTAACAGTCGATTGCTCTACCAGCTGAGCTATCAGGGAATGGGGCCGCATATAGGAGGAATGCCCGCCATATAGCAAGCCCGGATATGCGTGGCCAGCCATCTTTGTCGCAGGACCCGAAATGAAAGCCGCCGGCGACGAAAGCTTAATGACTATAAGGCAAAGCATTTGTTGCGGGCGGTCCAGCCGCTTGCTATAGGCGGCGGCGCGCCGGCGCCAGTCGGTGATCGGCCTCGTGGCGGAGTGGTTACGCAGAGGACTGCAAATCCTTGCACCCCGGTTCGATTCCGGGCGAGGCCTCCACCTCCCTAAATTCCTGAGACACAATTCTTGAGTGCGGGCGCGGGAGACCCGCCGCCTGCCATAGACGCGCGATGCCTTAATACGTCAGGCGCTGGCCGCTTCGGCCGCGATATCCTGCAGACTGCCGCAGTCGATTTCGCTCAAGCATTGATTGGCGAAATCGTCGACGTCGATATGAGTCCGCAGCACGGTCCAGGCGAGTTCGCCGCGAACGATGAAAGTGACGCGGCGGCCTTGCCGGATCAACACCTTGCGCAGCACATTGTCGGCTCCGCGGTAGCAATGACCTGCGACGACATGATCGGCTGAGATAGGCATAGTGCCCCCTTATCCCGCAACGCTGGGAATATCATTTATTCTCAAACGCTAACCGCGATGGGTCAAGCGCCACATTCGCGCCAAACAGCCCGAAAAAGGAGCATCGACGACGCCAAGGCGGCGCTTCCGTCAGCTAAGGCATGACCCTTGCTGGAATTACCCGGCCAACTCCGCTAAGAAGCCGCCACGGATTTCGATGCGGCGAGGTCGCATTCGGGCTCCGCCACTTCACGCTTCGATCAAGGGAATAATTCCGTAATGACGGAAATTGCGACGCCGGCGCGGCTCAAGCCTCTCATCGCGCAGAGGCAGGGCGATGTCGACAAAGCCAAGGCGAAACGCTCGATGGGGGCTTTGACCGGCGCCATCGGCGAATTCGCGATGACGCGCGGCTTCATGAATGCGTTGTTGGCGCAATTCTTCGAGCAGAAGAAGCTCGGTGTGATTGCCGATATCTGCGGCGCCTCGCCCTTCTCGAAAGTGACGCGGACGCGTTTCGACGTGATGGCGCTGTCGGAGGATTTCCGCGACGCCGGCGCGACCTGCATTTCGGCCTCGCCCGACCGGCGCCTGTACCGCGGCAGCATCGCGGATCTCGCGACGGCGAAGGCCGCCAATCTGCCGATTCTGTCGAATGACCTTGTCGTTGATCGCTATCAGGTTCTCGAGGCCCGCTATGCCGGCGCCGACGCGGTGCTGCTGATGGTCAATGTCATTGGCGACAAGCTTGGCGAATATATTGCGCTCGGCCAATCGGTCGGTATCGACTCGCTCGTCGAGGTCCGCAACGAGGCCGAGCTCGAAGTCGCGCTCGACGCGGGCTGCGAATTCATCGCGGTCAACAATCGCGATGCCGAAACGCTCGAAGCGGATCTGTCGGTCTGCGAGAGACTCATCCCCTCGATCCCGGCCGACAAGGCTGTTGTCGTCGCTGTCGGCGGCATCAGTTCGCCGGAGGATATTGCGCGCATGGCCGCGGCCGGGGCCAAGGCCGTGCGGATCGGCAGCGCGCTTATGGCCGCCAAGGAACCCTATGAAGAGTTGCATCGACTGCTGGGAACGACGCCGCCACCCGAGGATTGAGCTTGGCGCTTCGCTCCCCACCGTCAACGGGCAAGGCTAAGTGGAAATCGTTTCGGAAATAGACGCCGCGCGCGCGACCCTGCAGGAGCTGATCGACGGATCGCAGCGGATCGTCGCCTTTACCGGCGCCGGAATCTCGACCGAATGCGGCGTGCCCGATTTTCGCTCGAAGAACTCGCCCTGGCTGCGGCTGCGGCCGATCGATTTCGACATTTTCCTTGCCGACGTCTTGCAGCGCGAAGAAGCTTGGCGGCGTAAATTCGCACTCGACGATATTTACGGCCATGCCCAGCCGGGGCGGGGACACTGGGCGCTCGCCAATCTCGTCGCGCAAAACAAGATTAAAGGGATCATCACCCAAAACATCGACAATCTGCACCAAGCCTCGGGGGTTGCTGACGAACAGGTCGTCGAACTGCATGGCAATGGCAGCTATGCTGCCTGCCTCGACTGCGGCAAGCGTCACGAGCTTTTGCCGATTCGCCGCAATTTCATGGCGACCGGCGCGGCACCCGCCTGCACCGACTGCGGCGGCATCGTGAAGACGGCGACGATATCCTTCGGACAAGCTCTGCCGGAAGCCGCCATGCGGCGCGCTCATGCGCTGGCGACGGATTGCGATCTGTTTCTCGCCATCGGCTCGTCGCTCGTCGTCTATCCGGCGGCGGCCTATCCCGCGATCGCCTGCCAGCATGGCGCACGCCTCGTCATCATCAATGACGAAAAGACGCCGCTCGACGAGCAGGCGAGCGTGATTTTACGGGGCGATATTGGCGACATCTTTGCGCCTTTCGCGACTTGAGCAAATTCTGCTAATTTTTATTTCAAATGTAGAAATCGGAATGAAAATTCGCGGCCGTTTCGCGCCGCCCTTCCGTCAACAAACCTTCTTGCAAATCAATTTGGAGCGCTGGGGATAAAGAGAATCGGCGCATACGCATAAGGCCAAGTCATCCACAGGCACACATAAATTCCCTCTGTTGCCCTCCTTGCTCAATGCTATCCTTTGAATACAGAGATCACTCTGATTCGTGCTTATGACAAGCCCAAGCGATGTCGTGAGACATGATCGGCGTAAAGTTTAGGAGCTGGTCTGGTGGGCATCAAGGATTCGCTATTGCCGCGCGGCGACCTCCGCGATGAGGCTGATGCGAGTGCCAGTCAATCGGCAGCATCGGCGCTCGATTTGGTCGAGGTTGCCGGCCACATCAAATGGTTCGACGTTGCCAAAGGCTATGGTTTCATCGTTCCAGATAATGGGATGGCCGACGTCCTCCTGCACGTGACGACGCTGCGCAAGGACGGCTATCAGACGGTGCAGGAAGGCATGCGCATCGTCTGCGAGGCGGTGATGCGCAGCAAGGGCATGCAGGTCTTCCGTATCCTCTCGATGGATGAATCGACCGCGACGCATCCGGCGCAGACGCCGCCGGCGCGCACGCATCTGCAAGTGGTGCCGGTCGGCGGCTTCGAAATCTGCATCGTGAAATGGTTCAACCGTGTGCGCGGTTTCGGTTTCCTGTCGCGCGGCGACGGCACCGAAGACATTTTCGTGCATATGGAGACGCTGCGCCGCTACGGTATCGCAGAATTGAAGCCGGGCGACGGTCTTCTGGTGCGCTTCGGCGATGGGCCGAAGGGCTTGATGGCGGCGGAGGTCCGTCCGCTCGATGCAGCCTTGCCATCGTCGCATTGATCGGGCATTGACGGCGACCAATCTCCTTCGCAACGAAGGGTGAGCGTCTTCCTTCCGATCGGGCCAATGTCGTCTCTTGTGTCGTTTCTCACGCGTGTTTTTGTGCGGCTCGGGCTTGCCGTCTGGCTGGTCGTTGGATCTCTGGCTGGATCCGCGGCGCTGGCGCAGGAGTCGCCGGCCGATGCGTCCGCCAATGCCCCGGCGCCTAACGCCGCCACCGAATCACTCACCATCGTGACCGCCAGCGGCCCGCATCATTTCGACGTCGAAGTGATGCGCACGCCCAATCAACTTGCCAAAGGACTGATGTTTCGCCGCCATATGGCGCCCGATCACGGCATGCTGTTCGACTTCAAGAAAGTCCAGCCGGTCATGATGTGGATGCGAAACACTTATCTTCCGCTCGACATGGTCTTCATCGCGGCCTCGGGCAAGGTCGTGTCGGTCGCGGCCGACACCAAGCCGCTGTCGGATCACATCATTACATCCGGCGGGCCGGTGCTGGGCGTCCTCGAAGTCAATGCCGGCACGGCGGCGCGCATTGGCCTGAAGCCCGGCGACACGGTCCTTTATCCGCTTTTCAAGAAATAAGCTCTGCGGCTTGGCTACCGGACAGTCTCACGGGCGTTGGCCAGCATGGAGACTGCGGTTCTTTGTTAAGCGGCCGGCGATACCGTCAAAATCTATGGAAGCGACCGCGAAATTGCGCCAAACCAAGGCTCATGCTAGGGGGAGGCGCATTCGAGCCGAATTTCGGATCAAGTTTCGGATCTCGGGTCCGGGCCTAGCGACTTCGATGCTCGCGGGGTATAGCGCAGCCTGGTAGCGCGATAGTTTTGGGAACTATAGGTCGCAGGTTCGAATCCTGCTGCCCCGACCATGCCCGTATCCGAATGACTTGCCTGTCTCACAAGGTTGGATTGCCGACATGACTGCACGGATTTATCGCCCGAGCCGCGGAACGACTCAATCGGGGACGGCGCGCAGCCTGTTTTGGGTCCTCGAATTCGAGCCCGAAGTGCCGCAGGACATCGAGCCCTTGATGGGTTGGACGAGCTCGGCCGACATGAAGCGGCAGGTGAAGCTCAGCTTCGGCAACGAAGCTGAGGCAGTCGCTTATGCGCAAAAGCATGGGATTGCCTATCGCGTCGAACAGCCGGCGAAAATGACGCGCAGGCTGCAAGCCTATGCCGACAATTTCAAATCGACGCGGCACGGACTCTGGACGCATTGAGGCCCTGGGAGACCCTGGACGGGTCGAGGAGAGTTGGACCGGTCACGAGTCTTTTTGGCGCATGACATTGCCCGAGGAGCCTTAGGACTTTTCGGGGTCGGGCGCCGCAATGGCCCCGTAGCTCAGCTGGATAGAGCAGCCGCCTTCTAAGCGGCAGGTCGCAGGTTCGAGCCCTGCCGGGGTCGCCAGTGATTTCAGTCGTTTAGTATCAATTGCAGATTGATTTTCGGATAGAGCGGCGACTGAGACAGAGCAAGTGCGCGAACAGCTTGCCGACTCAGACGGGATGATGCGCCACGGTTCGGCAGTCGGGTGGCCTATATCGGGCCGCACTCGTCAAGGAGGATAGATGGTTGCGAAGTGCATCGTCGAAATAGCCGAGACCTTGATGGAGCTCGCGGGGCCCGGCGTGACACCGAAGCAGCTCTTCGAATCGGTGCGAAAGAGCCATCCCCATGCGTCGCGCAAAGAAATTACGCGCGCGGCTTATTACGCCCTCATCAGTTTTGCGTCCCGCAATGTCGAAACGGCGGGGCAAATGCGCGAGCTTGCCACCGTTTCGCGGCCTACGTTCGGCGGTGGAGAGTAGCGAAGCTTCGTCCAAATTCGACCACCGATCCGGACAATGATCCGGCCGAGGCAGGCGCCGAAGCGCGGCGAATTCGCGTGTAACGAAATGTGTCTAAGCGCTGGCGTACCAGCCTCTTTGGAATCGATAGCGGGAGAGGCGATTACTTAAGTAATCGAATTCCTTGCTGCGGTCTTGGCAGCGCCAAAGGAAAGCGACACATTCGCGGCCTCGAACCGGCACCCATGCCTTTGCGAAGCCAAAGATGATTTCGCAAATGCGTCGTGGCCTCCCGCAACGCGATACGTTCTCTGGACACATTCTTGCTAGCGCCCGTCGCGCGCGCCGACCACCGACATTTTATTCAATCAGCTTGTCTAACAGCGAAGTTATGACATACGAAAACTACGACAATGAGCCGAACATTCAGCGTTGGCTGACGGAAATCCGCAGCAACATCTATCTCGCCCGCTCTTTTGTGGAGGGGCAGAGTTATGAGCGCTTTTGCCGGGATACACTGGTTTTCTACGGGGTTTCGCGCTGCGTAGAGCTGATCGCGGCGTCCTGCCGACATCTGCCGAAGGATCTAAAGGCGCGGCATGAATATGTGCCGTGGACCGACATCGCCAAAGCGAGCTCGGTGATTTTTCTCGTCACCACCGATGTCTATCATCGCCTTGTTTGGGCCTGTCTGCAGGATGTTTTTCCTCTGCTTCTCGCCGCGATCGAAAATGAGATCTGCGCGGCGAGTTCGACATTCTGAACTATGCGTCACGCGCGGCTAGAGCACGTTCCGAAAAAGTTGCACGACTTTTTCGACAAGAACATGCTCCAACTTACTGAATTGGAGCATCTTCCTATAGCTCGGATGACTCTATCCGAGCGGAA
>JBKQRA010000130.1:0-12812 GCA_052144065.1 Methylovirgula sp.
TGATCCGGCATTCGATTGCATGACCGAAGAGGACGACATCCTCCTGCGCAATGCAGAGCGGCGATCCGGCGGCGATCTTGATCTGCTCATTGACGAGATCGTAGCCGGTGATCATTTCGGTGACCGGATGCTCGACCTGAATGCGGGTGTTCATCTCGATGAAATAGAAGCGCCCGTCCTCGTAGAGAAACTCGATCGTGCCGACGCCTTTGTAGTTTAATTCGCGCATGGCGGCGGCGCAGATCTCGCCGATTTCGAGCCGCTGCGAATTGTTGAGCGCAGGCGAGGGGCCTTCCTCGAAAACCTTCTGATGCCGGCGCTGCAAGGAGCAGTCGCGTTCGCCAAGATGAATGGCGCGGCCCTGTCCGTCACCGAGAATCTGGATCTCGATATGGCGCGGCTTGTCGAGATATTTTTCAAGATAGACGGCATCATCGCCGAAGGCGGCCTTGGCTTCGCTCTTTGCCATGGCGAGCGCGTTTTGCAGATCTTCGGGCCTGCGCGCGACTTTCATGCCACGCCCGCCGCCGCCGGCCGCCGCCTTGACGAGGACCGGAAAGCCGATGTCCTTGGCGATCGCCATCGCGTCGTCGCTCAGCTCGATGGCACCGTCCGAGCCCGGCACGCAGGGAATGTTCAAGCGCTTCGCGGTCTTCTTCGCCTCGATCTTATCGCCCATCAGGCGGATATGTTCGGGCTTCGGGCCGATGAACTCGATCTGATGCTCGGCCAGAATTTCGGCAAAGCGCGCATTCTCGGCCAAAAAACCGTAGCCGGGATGCACCGCCTCGGCGCCGGTGATTTCGCAGGCCGACAAGAGCGCCGGAATGTTCAGATAGGAGTCGCGGGCAGGCGGCGGTCCGATGCAGACGGATTCATCTGCGAGTTTCACATGCATCGCATCGGCATCGGCGGTCGAATGGACGGCCACCGTCGCGATGCCGAGCTCTTTCGCGGCGCGCAATATCCGCAGAGCGATCTCGCCACGATTGGCAATGAGGATCTTGTCGAACATGTCTCTTTCAGACTTACGCAACGGGCACACTTGCTTTCATCGCGTCGTTACTACTCGATCACGACGAGCGGCTGGCCGAATTCGACCGGCTGCGCGTCGTCGACCAGAATGGCGGCGATTGTTCCGCCGCGCGGCGCGACGATTTCGTTGAAGGTTTTCATGGCTTCGATCAGCAGCAGCGTGTCGCCGACTTTGACCTGCGCGCCGGGCTCGATGAAGCGCTGCGCGTCCGGCGAGGCCCGCAGATAGGCGGTTCCGACCATGGGCGAGGTCACCGTGCCCGGATGGGTCGCGGCCTCGGCTTCCGTCGGCGCGGCGCGGGGGGCTATGACAGGCGCCGGCGCTGCGACCGCTACCGGAGCGGGCACGGCGACCGTGGTGACAGTCATGTGACGCGCGACGCGGATCCGAAGATCGCCCTGCGCCACCTCGACCTCGCTCAGATCGAGCCGGTTGGCGATTTCGCCCAGGGTCTCGACGAGCTGTGGATCGATCGTTTTATCGACCGGCTTGATGTCCTCAGTGGCGTTTTTCTTTTCTGCCATTCTCTCAACTCTTCGCGGCGGTGCGCGCGGACAATAGGGCTTCGAGCGCGAGATCGTAAGAGGCGGCGCCAAACCCTAGAATGACGCCCTCCGCGACCGATGAAATCAGCGATCTGTGACGAAAGCTTTCGCGCGCATGGATATTCGAAAGATGCACTTCGATGACCCGCGCCTTGGAGCCCTTGATCGCATCATGCAGAGCGATCGAGGTATGGCTATAGGCGCCGGCATTCAAAATGACCGGCACGCCGGCCAAGCCCGCTTCCTGGATCCAGGTGACAAGCTCGCCCTCGTGATTGCTTTGGCGGAAGCTGAGGCTCACGCCGCGCGCTTTGCAGCTTGCGGCGAGACGCGCTTCGATATCGGCCAAAGTCTCATGCCCATAGATCTCCGGTTCCCGCTTGCCGAGCAGGTTGAGGTTTGGACCATTTAGAACATGGACGGCAGCGATCATCGGATTGGGGAAAGAAGGGGTGGCGCGCGGCGACGGCTTTCCTTAGCTGGCTTCGCGCGGCAAAGAAAGCGTTCCGCTGCCGGGACGTCATCCTGTCCCTAACACGGTCTTGCCGCGCGGCGGCCAACCGCAGATGCCAGTTAGGCGTCAGAACGCCTAACCGATTGATTTAACGTCACAACCCACCATTTCTGGCGAGTTATGAACAGGCGACCTTGCCGCATTTCTTGAGATTGTCGAGCTTGCCCCGCATGGCGTCATAGCCGACGGCGCCGACGATGGCCTCATCGCCCAGGATGAAGGAGGGCGTGCCGTTGAGCGCGAGCTGCTGGCCGAGCTTGTCGTTTTCCTCGAGGCCTTTCTTGATCTCTGGCGCGGCGGCGTCCTTTACGAGTCGGTCCATATCGGCGCCGAGATCCTTGGCGACGCCAAGCGCCTCGTCGCGTCCGACCGGGCCGCGCATCGACAGGAGCCGCTGATGGAATTCCCAGAATTTCGCGTCGGTGAATTGCTTACGCAGCGCCAGCGCGATGCCGGCGGCTTCGACCGACTTTTCCGAGAGGATCGGATAGTCCTTCAAGATGACGCGCAGATCCGGATATTCCTTCATCAGCCGCGCGACATCGCCGAGCGTCTTTTTGCAATAGCCGCAATTGTAGTCGAAGAATTCGACGAGCGTATATTTGCCGTTGGGATTGCCGACGACTTCCTGGATCTGCGAGACGTAGAGCGGCCCCTGCATGTTCGTAATGATCTTGGAACGCGCATTGGCCTCGGCGGTCTTTTCCTTGAGCTCGAGCGCAGTGATTGCGTCGCGCAGGATCTCGGGGTTCTTCAGAATATAGTCCTTGATGATCTGCTCGATCTCGCCCTTTTGCGCCGGCGAGAATTGTCCGTCGGCGAGCGCGATCCGCGCTGGCAGGGCGATCAGCGCAGCAAGGCCGAGGGCGGCAAGACACTTCAGGGCAGCGAAGCGGGCCATATGTGAAACTCCATTGAAATTTTTGGGCTTTTTCTTCGCGGCCGAGGTCGGGCGGCAGCGCGCCGGGACGAGTTGGCGAAATATGGCCGAAACAGACGGCCAGATTGTGATTTTCCCGCGCCGACCACCGCAAGCCCGTTGAGTCGGGCCATCATAATGGCGCAGCGGGCGGACCGCTAGCCAGCCCGCGAGAACCCCGCCCGCGAGGACAGGCCGACTGCCGGCTTAGAGGCCAGCCAGCGCCAGGAGCTGCGGCACCTGTGCGGCGATTTCCGCGCTCGCCTTACGGTCGAGCCGGTCGAGCCAGGCGCGCGGAATGGCCGAAGCGCCATAGGTTGCGCCTGCCAGCATGCCGGCCAGCGCGCCGGTCGTATCGGCGTCGCCGCCCTGATTGACCGTCGCGACGACGCAATCCGCGAAAGTCCCGGTCGCGAAATAATGATGCAGGACGGTCTGCAGCGTGTCGACGATATAGCCGGTGCTGAGGCCTGGGTAGGGCTCGAAGCCGAAGAGCGGGACGCGGTCGCGCAGCGCATCGGCCTCGCGGCGAAGCGCGATGCGCTCCATGCCAGTCATGACCGCCTGCGTCAGGCGGACGAAGGCGAGCGAGCCTTCATCCGATAAGGCATGGTTATGGGTGATGCGACACTGCTGCAGCGTCCAGCTCGTGGCGCGCTCGTTATCGCCGAGGGTTGCGAGAGCAACGGGCAGGACCCGCATGGCGGCGCCATTGCCGCCGGCGGCCTCCGCCGGCTCGGCTTCGAGGACGCCGCTCACAATATAGCGCTGGATGCCGCGCCGGCAGGTATTGCCCACATCGATCGGGCGGGATTTCAGCCAGAGGGCGAATTCCTCGCAGATGTCGCGCAGGTCGAAGCCCTTGCGGCGGATGAGCGAGCGGCCGAGCGCTAGCGCCATCTGGGTATCATCAGTCACCTGACCGGGCTTCAGTCTCAGCCAGCCGCCGCCGATCATCGTGCGATGGACGCCATAGGCTTCGGCGATCTCCGCCTTGGTCATGAATTCGACGGTCGCGCCGAGCGCGTCGCCGACGGCGAGCCCGAGATAAGCGCCGAGCGCCCGATCGTGGAGTGCAGCTGAAGCCATGATCCCTTTGGCGGCAAGAACCGCGCCGCCGCCGGCCGGCCCGCTCACAAAGTGCTGGTCTCGACGAGATAGTCGCCGCCGATGACGAGATATTCGCCTTCGCCTTTGAGCCCATGCATCGGCAAGAGGGTGGTGAAGAAGACGAGTTTTTCGAGCGGTACATCGACGCTCAAGATCCGGTCGCCGAAGCAGCAGGCGACATCGCGATGGCGCGAAAAGGAAACGAGATTGTTGAGCCGCATCACGACATGGGTTTTATCGATGCGATGGCCGAGGCGGTGCTCTTCGAAGGAATTGACGCCGCGATAGAGGCGGACATGGGTCTCGCCGCCGTGCTGTTCGGGTGCGGCCCAGCGGCAGAATTCATAGACGAGATCGAGCTGGGTGAAGATCGAATTGCTATGGAAGCGGCTGCCCATTTTCTCTTCGACATAGCCGGTCCAGGCGCTGCTTGAAATCTGACAGATCGGCTCTTTGTGATAGGTCGGAAAGATGCCGAAGCGGCTTTCGACCCAGCCTTTGAGAACGGCGCCTTCCGCGCCATTGCTGTCGAAGCCCCAGCCGCGAATGAGGTCGAGATAGGACGAGCGGTAACGGCGCGCCGCCGCTCCCGTCCGCTGTTGTTCGGGTTCGAGGCCGAAGACGGCCTTCATATAGCGGTCGAAGGCTTCGCCCGCTTCTTCGATCGAGCCGGCAATCCCCAGCATTTCGAAGAGCTTCGGGTTCATTTCCCGAACGCCCGAGATATGCACCGGAAAGGGCTCGGCGTTGAAGTCGCAGCTTGCCAGGAAATCGGTGGGCAGGCCGACGAGATTGGTCGAATGGCCGATCGTGCGCGGCGGGGCGCCGATCTCTTCGGCACCGTCGCTCAAGGATTCAAGAAATGGGTCGCCTGCCGCGCTCATGCCGATGCCAATCATATGGCTCGACTTTGAGTTCCGGCAAGGAGAGCTTCATTGATATGTCGCAAAGGGCGCGAAAGCGCTTGCGAGAGAGCTCAAAAGAGCCGGCCATTCATCGCGCGGCCTGCCGGCGGGTTCTTGCGACACCACCGAGACTGGTTACCGCCCCACGCCGTCGCCGACGGCCGCACGATGAAGGCCCGTTCCGCCAAGCGAGGACGGCGGAACGATTGGGGTGGCGCCCGAGCAGGCGCCAATTCCGGCTTAGAGCGGAATGCGAAAAAGTGTCTGCGGTTTTTCGCGAAAATTCCGCTCTAAATATTTAGAAGCGATCACGTTCATGATTTTGGATCGATTCGATCCAAAATCATCGTGATCTAGCGAATGATGTCGAAGCTATAATCGCTATAGGCTGGGACATTAGAATTGTTGTCGATCTGGTTGAAGATCGCGTCGAGCAGCTTCACCAGCACGTTCAGGCCGCCCTGATAGCCCCACACAGGGTAACGGTGATGGTGATGCCGGTCGAAGACCGGGAAGCCGATGCGGATCAGCGGCGTGCCGGTGTCGCGCTCAAGATATTTCCCGTAGGTGTTGCCGATCAGGAAATCGACCGGACTCGTAAAGAGCAGCGAGCGCATGTGCCAGAGATCGCGGTTCGGATAGACCCGGCAATTGGCGCCATAGGGTGAGCTGGCGAAGACCGCCTTCACCCGCGCTTCCCATTCCTTGCCGCCATTGGTCGACAGCACATGGGTCGGCTCGGCGCCGAGTTCGAGCAGGAAGCCGGCGAGGCCGATGCAGAGATCTGGATCGCCATAGATCGCGAATTTCTTGCCGTGGATATGAGCCGAGGAATCGGCGATCGCGTCGACAAGCCGGCCACGTTCCTTGCGCAGCTCGTCGCCGATCGGCAGGCCGGTGATGCGCGAGATTTCGAGGAGGAATTTGTCCGTTGCGGTGACGCCGACCGGATGGTTGAAGGCTTTCACCTCCTGGCCGTGATCGGCGATGAAGGCGAGGGTGCGCGGCGTCGAGAACTCCTGCATGGAGATCGTCGCCTTGGCATGGACCGCGGCTGTGGCATCGGCGAGCGTGGTGCCGCCCGAATACATGCGGAAGGTGCCGTCGGTCGGCGTGTCGAAGACATCGCTGTTGTCGGCGATGATCGTATGCTCGACGCCCATCAGCTCGAACATGCGCTTGATCTCGCGCAGATTGCCGACCGTATAGGGATCGAAGCCGCCGATGAAGTTGATCTTATTGTTCTCGACGCGCTCGATCTTCGGCACCGTGGCGGCCTTGCCGTCCCAGAAATGCTCGAGAATGCCCTTCAGCATATTGTCATAGCCATTGGTATGGCTGCCGACGAAGGCCGGCGTATGGGCAAAGGGAACGTCGAATTCCTGCGGAACCGAGCCCTTTTCCTTGGCCGTTTTGATGAAGGCGTTGAGGTCGTCGCCGATGACTTCAGCCATGCAGGTCGTGGAGACCGAGATCATCGCCGGCTTGTAGAGATTGAAAGTATTGGCGAGGCCGTCGATCATATTGTTGAGGCCGCCGAACACCGCCGCGTCTTCCGTCATTGAGGATGACACGCAGGAGGTCGGCTCCTTGAAATGGCGCGAGAGATGGCTGCGGTAATAGGCGACGCAGCCCTGCGAGCCATGCACGAAAGGCATGGTGCCCTCGAAGCCGGCCGAGCAGAAAACTGCGCCAAGCGGCTGGCAGGCCTTGGACGGATTGACCACGAGCGCTTCGCGGCCAAAGTTCAGCTCCTGATATTCCGGGGTCTTCAGCCATTCGGTGATGCGGTCGATCTCGACCTGCAGCGGCATGCCTTCGAAGTTGCGCCGCTTATTGGCGAACATCTCGCGGTATTCCGGCTGCCGGAACAAATCAAAATGATCGAGAACATGATCAGCGTTCTGCGGCATCGGAAATCCCTTCGGCCATTGCTCTGGAGCGGGGACCCGCGCGCATCTACACCGAGGCGGCAAGCGGCCTGCGAGTCGTTATGTAAATACGATACATAACGAATGACTGTCAAGTGACAGCCAAGACCACGTGCCAACGCATGTGCGGGCAACCGAAGGCATACTGCCAAGCGATGCCGCTCATCGGTATGAGCGAGCGCAATAAATCTGAAGGATTTTAGAAAAGCGCGTGACAGCGCGACGGCGAGTCGCAGCGGACCGAAGCCGCGATGATCTCAAGCAACGTCGGTTGCGCGCGGACGGAGCGTCCGCGTCCTGTGCGACCGAAGGCGCACGAAGTCTATTTATAATCGGCGGTGGAGCAGGGATTGAGAGTCGTGCCGCGCCGTAGCCCGATGATCGAGCCGGTCGGAGCATAGTCGACATTGTTATGCGCGGCGGAGTTGTGGCTGAGCTCGGCAACCTGCGTGCGCACGCCGGCGACAAAGCGGGCGATGACCCCGTCCTTCTTCGTGCTGTAGTGCAGGAGATCAGCGGCGCCGACTGAAAGCACGGCGATCACCGACAGCACCAGAGCGAAGCTCTCAAAGCTCGAGCCCCTATCTTGAAGCCATAAACGCCGCAGGATCGACATGCATTTATCCTTGTTGCCGGTACAGCCAAGGATGCTGGGGCAGAGTTAACAAGACGTTGATGAGTTGATGAAAATCGACTCGAGATGTGCTGGACTCACACAGTCGTACTCACACGGTGACGAGTTCGACTGCGAAGGGCGCGCGCTCTTGAATGAAGGTAAAGCGCGCATCGGGCTTATTGCCCATCAGGCGCTCGACCGAATCAGCCGTCTCGGCCTTATCATCGGCTGAAACGACGACTCTGAGAAGAGACCGCGAGCGTGCAGCCATTGTCGTTTCTTTGAGCTGCGCGGGCAGCATCTCGCCGAGGCCTTTGAAGCGGCTGACTTCGATCTTGCCGCGCCCGGTCAATATCGTGCGGACGATCTCCTCGCGATGCGCATCGTCGCGCGCATAGGCATGCGTCGCGCCTTGCGTCAGCCGGTAGAGCGGCGGCACGGCGAGATAGAGATGCCCATCCTCGATGAGCTTCGGCATCTGCCGATAGAAGTAGGTGATGAGAAGCGAGGCGATATGGGCGCCATCGACGTCCGCATCGGTCATGATGATGATCTTCTCATAGCGAAGCTCCTCATCCTTGTAATGGCTGCCGGTGCCGCAGCCGAGCGCCTGCGCGAGATCGCTTAGCTGCTGATTGGCGGCGAGCTTGTCGCGCGTGGCGCTCGCGACATTCAGGATCTTGCCGCGCAAGGGCAGGACGGCCTGGCTCGCCCGATCGCGCGCCTGCTTCGCGGAGCCGCCCGCCGAATCGCCTTCTACGATAAATAATTCAGAGCCTTGTGCCGCGTTGTTCGTGCAATCTGCGAGCTTTCCGGGTAGGCGCAATTTGCGCGTCGCCGTCTTGCGGGCGACGTCCTTTTCGGCCTTGCGGCGCAGGCGGTCCTCGGCGCGGTCGATGGTGAAATCGAGCAGTTTCAAAGCCGCCGAAGGGGAGGCCGCGAGCCAATGGTCGAAGGCATCGCGCATGGTCGTCTCGACGATGCGGGCGGCTTCCTGAGTCATCAGCCGGCTCTTGTTCTGGCCCTGAAACTCCGGCTCGCGCAGAAACACCGAAATGAGCGCCGCGCAAGACGCCATCACATCGTCGCCTGTCAGCACGGCGGCGCGTTTCGCCTGGCCAATGCGTTCGGCGTGATCTTTTAACCCGCGCAAGAGCGCTGCGCGCAGACCTGCTTCATGGGTGCCGCCGTCCGGCGTCGGGATGGTGTTGCAATAGGAATGGACGAAGCCGTCGTCTTCGGCGAGCCAAGAGACCGCCCATTCGAGCGAGCCATGACCACCTGGCTTTTCGACCTTGCCGGTAAAGCTCTGCTCGGCGACCTGCTCTTTGCCCTCGATGTCCTGGACGAGATAGTCTTTCAGGCCGCCGGGGAAATGAAAGACGGCCTCGGCCGGAATGTCGCTTCCGGCCTCAAGCAGGCTCGGGGCGCAATGCCAGCGGATTTCGACGCCGCCGAAGAGATAGGCTTTCGCCCGCGCCATGCGGAAGAGCCGCGCCGGCTTGAATTTCGCCGCCTTGCCGAAAATATCCGGGTCCGGCTTGAAGCGCACTTTCGTGCCGCGCCGGTTGGTGATCTTGCCGACGGTTTCGAGCTTCGTCTTCGGATTGCCGCGTTCGAAGGTCTGGCGATAGAGCATTTGCCCGCGCGCGACTTCGACTTCGAGCTTTTCGGAAAGCGCATTGACGACGGAGACACCGACGCCATGTAGGCCGCCGGAGGTCTGATAGGCGCCGGAGTCGAATTTGCCGCCGGCATGCAGCGTCGTCATGATGACTTCGAGCGCCGATTTCTTCGGGAATTTCGGATGCGGATCGATCGGAATGCCGCGGCCGTTGTCGATCACGGCGAGAAAGCCATCGGCCTCCAACGAGACATCGATGAAGCTCGCATGGCCGGCGACCGCCTCGTCCATGGCATTGTCGAGGACCTCGGCGAAGAGGTGGTGAAGGGCGGCTTCATCCGTGCCGCCGATGTACATGCCGGGCCGGCGGCGGACGGGTTCGAGCCCTTCCAGAACCTCGATCGAGGCGGCGGTATAAGCGGCTTCGCCCGGCGTATTGGAGGCCGCCACCCGGATCCGTTCGGCCGGTGCCTTGGCCTTAGCCGCGGCCGGCGCCGCTTTGCTGCGGGCAGCATGTCCAAACAAATCCTGGGTCTTCGCCATTCCAACGCCTCACTGGCTGATTCGTGGTCTGATTTTACCCCAAGACGTGCCTGAACAAATCAGGAACCCAGGGATACTCGCCTTTGTTCGCTAAAGGTCTCGCTCGCCGCAACCGGCGGTTAACGCCGTGCCGGTTAAATCGTCATGAATTCGGGCCGGGCGCGGGAGACAGCGGTGGTCACTCAGGGTGAAGCCCTCAATGTCGTGATCTGCTCGGATTTCTCCGCGATCACAGGAGGGCAGGCGAAGGTCGCCATCGAAAGCGCGATCGGCCTCAAAAAGCAAGGTCACCGGGTGATTTTCTTCGGCGCGACCGGGATCCCCGACCCGTCGCTCGCGGCGGCCGGCGTCGAGACTCACTGTCTCGGCGAATACGACCTTTTGAGCAATCCTTCGGCGCTCGACGCGGCGATTCACGGGATTTGGAACAAAAACGCCGCCGCGGCGCTCGATCGCATCCTCGTCGGGCTGCCGCGCGACAATACGATCATTCATGTGCATGGCTGGGCGAAGGCGCTGTCGCCGATGATCGGCGTGCCGATCGCGCGCTCGGGCCTTCCGGCCGTCTTCACGCTGCATGAATATTTTCTGTTTTGCCCGGCCGGCGGCTTCTACGATTATCGCAAGGGCGAGATCTGCACGCTCAAGCCTCTATCGGCGCAATGCTGTCTCACCAATTGCGATGCCCGCCATTACGCCCATAAGCTCTGGCGCGTCGCGCGGCTTCTCTATGCGCAAAGGATCGTGCATCTCGCGGAGCGCTTCGCCGATTTCATCACTATTTCGGAGTTTCAGCGCCGTGTCGTCGCGGCCTATATTCCGAAGGGCGCGCGGCTGCACAATGTCTCGAACCCGATCGCGGCGGAAGACCTCGGCCAGAAGCAAGATCCGGCCGCCGGCGACGTCATCTTCGTCGGCCGTCTGTCGCCGGAGAAGGGGGCTTTCCTCTTTGCCGAAGCGGCCCGCAAGATCGGGCTTGTGCCGACTTTCGTCGGCGATGGGCCGATCGCCAAAGAACTCGCAGCCCGCTTTCCCGAAGCGCGCATCATCGGCTGGAAACCCGAGCAGGAGGTCCGCCATCTGATGCGCAAGGCGCGGGCGCTGGTGTTTCCCTCGCTTTGGTATGAAGGTCAGCCGCTCACCGTTCTTGAAGCCAAGGCGCTCGGCGTCCCGGTCGTTGTGTCGGATGCCTGCGCCGGCAGCGACGAGGTCGAAAACGGCGTCACGGGCCTCTGGTTCAAGAGCGACGATATCGACGATCTCGCCCGCGCGCTTCTCGATTTGCGCGACGACGCCAAAGTGACGGCGATGTCGAAGGCCGCCTATCGCGCCTATTGGGCTGCGCCGCGCACGCTCGATCGGCATGTTGACGCGCTTTTGTCGATCTATCGCGGCGCCTGCGCGGCGCATCGCGCGAAAATTCTGGCGCCGCCGAAAAATGCCCCGCGGCTGCCGGCGCTCAGCGTCCATCTTCCTGAGATTGGCTCAAGATGATCGCGCTTCCTTTCATCTTGAACAGCCTGTTCAATTTCATCATCAGCCTGCTGGTGGCGAAATTTCTGGGGCCTTCGGAATATGGCCGCTATGCGCTGGTGATCGCCGTCGCGCTCGTCTTGCAGACCTTGGGGCTCGATTGGGTGCGGCTTGCCGCGACGCGCTTTTATTCCGAACAGGACCGCGCGCTCCGCCCCGAAGTCCGCGCGACGCTGAATGTCATCCTCGCGATCATCTCGGCTCTTGCCATGGTCGTGGCGATCGCGCTGTTGCTCTCCGGCGTTCAGCTGCCGCTCTCCGATGGGCTGATCGCTCTCACCATCGGTGCGGCCGTCGCCAATGGACTGTTCGATTTCACGACGGCGCTCGTGCGGGCGCGCTTGCTCGACAAGGCCTATGGCGCCTTGATCATCAGCAAGAATGCTTTGGCGATCTGTCTGACGGTCGGCGGCGCCTGGATCTTCGGCTCCGCCAAGGCGGCGCTGATCGGATTCATTCTGAGCTTGGTTGGATCGCTGATCCTCAACCGCAATGCGAGCCATGACGAAGAGGCACGGCCGCAGCGGGCCGATCGGCAATTGGCGCTGCGCTATGCCGTTTACGCGCTGCCGATCGTGCTCGCCAATGTGCTTTATCAGACAGTGCCCGCGATCAATCGCGGCATGGTCTCGCAGATCCATAGTTTTGCCGAAGCCGGCCAGCTGGCGCTCGCCTTCGATATCGGCATTCGCATCATCGGCGCAATCGGCGCGCCGCTTGATGTCTTGTTGTTCCAGCTCGCGGTGGTGGCGGAAAAGCGCGATGGCGTGACGGCGGCGCGGGATCAGATCGCCAATAATATGGCGGTGGTTTTCGCGGCTTTACTGCCGGTGCTCTGCGGCTGCTGGCTCGTCCTGCCGAGCTTTCAGCAGCTGCTGATCCCCGAGCAGTTTCGCGGCGCCTTCGGGCATTATCTGACGCTTTCGCTGCCCGCGATGCTGGCCTTTGGCCTGTTGAACTACAGCCTTGGTCCGGCATTTCAGATCGCGCATCGGACACTGCCTTTGATCTTGGGCGGTTGCGTCGCGGTCGGCGCCGATATGCTTGCCATCGTGCTTTTGCCGCGCTCGGCCGATGCGTCGAGCTTCGCGATCGCGCAATCGATTGCCTCATCCGCGGCGCTTGTGGTGATGATCTTCATCCTTGCCGCCGTCGCGCCGATCTGGCCGCGCCTGCGCGACATCGCCGGGACCATAGTGGCAAGCGGCGCGATGGTCGCGGCGGTCTTGCCGTTGCGCCACATGCCGCCGTCGCTTCTCACTTTGATCGTGCAGGCGGGGCTGGGTGCCTGCGTCTATACGGCGATCGTCTGGATGCTCGATGTCGCGCGGTTTCGCAGCCTGTTGAGCCCGCTCTTTAGCAAATGGCTGGCAGCCCGGCACGTCTTGCATCAGCCGGGCGAATGACACAAAAAATGCGGCCCTTGGGCCGCATTTGATGAGTGTTGTTTGATGTCCTTCGGCTGGGACGCTTTGGGGCGTCTCAGTTCGAATAATACATGTCGAATTCGACTGGATGCGGGGTCATCTCGAAGCG
>JBKQRA010000131.1:0-14714 GCA_052144065.1 Methylovirgula sp.
CACTGTGCTCGAAGCCGCGACGGGCATGGAAGCCTTGGAGGTCGCCGAGCAGAATTCGGGCGCCATCGATCTGATCATTTCCGATGTGGTCATGCCGGAAATGGACGGCCCGACAATGTTCGGCGAATTGCGCAAACGCGGCGTCACCGCGAAAGTGATCTTCGTCTCCGGCTATGCCGAAGAGGCCTTCGCCAAGAATCTGCCGGTCGGCGAGGACTTCGGCTTCCTGCCCAAGCCCTTCACCTTGAAGCAGTTGATTGAAACGGTGAAAACCGCGATCGCGTCGGAGCAGGGGCGGTCCGACTCCGAGACCAAGGCCGGCTCCGCTCTTCTGTAAGTTTTGTCACATCGCGGTCTGGAAGACAGCCTAGAATGCCGCTATGCATTCCATGCAGCTCTAACGGCATTTTAGGGAAGACATCATGCGCCTTTTTATTCGTTCGCTTGCGGCTCTCGGCATTGGTCTCGCCGTCCCCGCCTCATTGATTGCCTTTAGCAACACCGTCCAGGCTCAGGCCGCCGATGCCGACCAAGGAACCAAGCAGATCGCGCTGACCGGCGCGCAGATCGAGGCGTTCATCGCCGCGCAAAAGCCGATTCAGGCCGCGATGAGCAAGCTGTCGCAGGCAGACCAGGACAATCCGAGCCCGGCGGCTCTCGCGAAACTCGATGCTGTCGCCAAGGCCAATAAATTTGCGAGCTTCGCCGAATATCAGTCGGTCGCCGACAATATCGGCCTGGTGATGGCGGGCATCGATCCGCAGACCAAAAAATATATCGGCGCCGAAGCCCTGCTGAAGCAGCAGATCGCGCAAGTTCAGGCCGATAAATCGATGAGCGCGAAGGATAAGAAGGATCAGCTCGACCAGTTGAACGAGGCTCTGAAATCCGCTGAGCCGGTGACGGTCAAGAGCAATATCGATCTCGTCTTGAAATATTACGACCAGCTCCTCGCCGCCATGCCGCAGGATCAACAAGGTCAATAAGTAAACACAGGCAGCGCGATGACATCCTTATTGAAGCCCATTGCGCTGCTTTTGCTGCTCGCGCCGCAGCTCGCTTTCGCCGATCCGCGGGAGGATGGCTATATTGCCGAGCGCAACGCGCTGATCGCAAAATTCAGCGCGCTCGATCAGGCCGGCAAATCCGACGATCATCTTGTCACGGAGTCGACCGCGGCGCTTGATGGCCTTGAAAAGAAGCTCGTGGCCATTATCGGGATCGACAAAATCAAGGGGCTGCCGGCGCAGCCGAAATTCAATCTCGATACGCTGTTCAAGACCGATGTCGGCTATGGATCGCTGGATGCGCTCGCTTACCAGACGCCGGACTATAAGACGCGGGTCATCGTCACCACGCCCACTCTCTTAACTCGCTGGCTCAAAGAACATGAGCATTGGTGGAGAAGGAGGCGCTGCCGCAGTCTCTCGATCTGGCGTTGCGGACGGAGGCTTTCTATACGCAGGCGATCAGCGCGGATGCCGCCGTCGTCACCTATGGCGAGCTGCCGATGGCCAGGCCCGCAGGCGCGCTCCACGCCGTGGCACTTTTTGCGGCACAGACGCAGGATGAATCGCCGCGAAGCCCGGATGAAATCATCGTGGCTGTCGTCGGCGCCGAACATGCCATCATCGCGGTCACGCCGATCCGCACCAAGATCGCGCCGATCCCCGCTTGTGTCGCGATTTGGAAAGACCTTGAAAAGAAGCAGAAGGCGCTCGCGGGAAAGCCGGATACCGGCGACAAGATCAATCAGATGCGCGAAGACGCCGACAAGAACTATCGCCGTTGCTTCACCGAGCGGGCCAAGACGGCGCCTTTCTTCCAGTCCGTGACGCGCGAAGCCGAGCGCTTTTTGGCAGGATTGCCTTTGCGGTGAGATGACAGGTTTGGCCGCTTGATGTGGCTCAAGCGCGTGGCTCGCTCGGCGATGTTAGCTTGGCTCCGGCACAATTTGTTGGAGCCAGACGTTATGATTAAGCGCCTTGCATTTTCTCTTGTTGCTGTTTCTTTTTGCGCCATCGGCTTTGCTTTGAGCGTTTTGCCGCTCGCCGCTGCGACGGGAGACAAGGAAGGCTGGTCCTTTGCGGCTGGCGCAGGCAAATCCGCCCAGTTGAAATGGGTTCCGCTGTCCGACGGTCCGCGCGTGCTGGCATTTGATTGTCAAAACGGAAAGCTCGTCGCTTCGTCCGAGGATGTTGCTGACGACCAGCAGCCGGGACCGGCGACACTTACCCTCGCCAATGGCAAGACGCTTTATGCAATTGCCGGCCGTATCGCCCCGGATCCAGTGACGAAGGCACCGAAATTCAGCGCCACGCTGGCTGAGGACGCGCAAGCACTCCAAGGAGCAGCATCGAAATTGCAGTCCTTACTCGGCGCCGCCGGCACGCTGAAATACAAGATTGCGATTGGGACTCAAGCGGGCGACATGAAGGCCGACGATGTCGGCACGATTTCCTTGAAAGGCATCGCGAGTCCTTGGGCGCATTTCAAATCCGCCTGTTTCCCGCAACAGCCGCGCTGAGCCTTGCTGCTCCAATCTGCAACTTTCTGCATCCCCTTGTGTTGACTGACAGCCATTTCAAAGGGAGCTGAAAGCCATGCAGGAAGATAGACCCGTCGTGAAATCGCCGGTTCAGGCGAAGCAGGGCTTTAGTGCGTCCCGCGTCAAAGCGACCATCATAGCTTGGCCGGTCCGCGTTTTACGATTTGGATCGGCCGAGTGCGAAGCGTCGAATCAGACGAAAATCCCGTCCAGCGTCGGGCTCCATGAAGATGGCAAGCTCGGAGAGGATGAGCGGCTTTGCTGTCACTTCTGCGAAGAGCGTGCTGAGCAAAGGCAAAAGCCGTTCGGCTGTCGACGCGTCGAGCTTGCTGGTCAAAGTGATGTGGAAACGAAAATCTTCCATCACATAGGGATAGCCCCAGCGCTTAAGATATTCGGCCTGCCGCTGTGTGAGCGCGACAGCGTTGCGGCGCGCGAGTTCTGCCTCTGACGGCGGCGCGCGACAGCGATCGAAATGCGTGATGCAGGCATTGGCGAAAGCGCTTAAAGCCTCCGTCATTTCGCCGCTCAATGCGATGAAATCGCTGATCTGCATGACTTTGATCGATGGCATCACGAGGGGCTTTGTCGCCGCGACGAAGGCCGCAACATCGGCTTCAAAGGTCTCGTAGTTCGTGCTCTCTGCCAGCCGGAATGGCGGTTTCAGCGTCGCATGCAGGCCATAGCGGCGGGGTTCGGAAGTGAGTGCCCGTAACGTTGCGTCATCAAATCCCGCAAGGGCAGGGCGGACGCGGGCTTTATTCGTAATGGCGTCGCGGCCGAGCCAGCGCGCGCCGATTTCGGCGAGCGCTGAATCCACAGGGGGGGCCCAATAGAGCGCATAGCGCGTTGCCTTCAAAGTTCCCGTCACCAAATCCTCCCCTCGCCTATTTCGCAATCTCAATCTGTGGATCTCGCGCTGTTTATCTCACGGAAAATTTTTTCGCATTCATCTAGACCTTTCGACGAATTGTCATGTCCGCGAAATAAAAGCGCCAAGTGAACTCGCTAATGGGTGACCCGCCGGGGCGCGATGCGCTGACGGCGCCAGCAGCGATAAATGGAGCGCGGAATGAGACGGGGTTTGCTCAAGGGTGCTGTCGCAGGCAGCGTGATTGCGGGTTAGATGACTGTCGCCAGCGCGGCGATGGCGGCTTCGGCGGCGGATTGCCCAAATGGCGGCACCGTCCGCTTCGGCGTCGAGCCTTATGATACCGCGCCGCGCCTCGCGCCCATCTATGACCATATCGCGAAACTGATCGGCGCCAAGATCGGCTGCGAAGTCGAGGTCTTCATCGCGATCAACTACAATGCCGAGATCGAGGCCATGCGCAATGGCAAGCTCGAACTCGGCGAGTTTGGTCCGCTCGGCTATGTTCTGGCGCATCAGATCGCCAATGCCCAGGCGGTCGCCGCCTTCGGCAAGGCCGACGGCACGCCGGACTCCTATTGGGCTAGCATCATCACCTATCCGGGCACCGGCATTAAGACTGTGGCCGATCTCAAGGGCCACAGCTTCGCCTTCTCCGATCCGGCCTCGACCTCTGGACATCTTTTCCCGGCCTATGGCATGCGCAAGGCCGGCATCGATCCCGAGAAGGACATTAAGGCGAGCTACGCTGGCAGCCATACAGCCTCTTTCGAAGCGATCTACAATCACAAGGTCGATGCCGGCGAGCTCAACAGCCAGCAGCTCGAATCCGCCAAGCAGCGCGGCCATTACAAAGACGGCGATTTCGTCTTCTTGTGGAAATCCGGCGCGATCCCGACCGATCCCATCGCCCTGCGCGGCGATCTGCCGGAAAGCTTCAAGAAGCGCCTGACTGCGGTTCTGCAGGGCCTTGATCTCAGCTCTTTGTCTGAAGCCGATCGCAAGATCATGATCGGCGCCGGCATCACCAAATTGGTGCCGCAAACGGATGCGGCTTACGATCAGATCCGCGATCTCGTACAGACGCTGCACATTGACCTTGCCAAAATGTGAGGTCTGACATGGCAGTGCTCGACGTCCGCAATCTCGCGCTTCGCTACCCGACCGGCAAGCAGGCGCTGAGCGACTTCTCGATTGCCGTCAATCCCGGCGAACTCGTTATCGTGCTCGGCGGCAACGGCAGCGGCAAGACGACGTTGCTGCGCTGTATCACCGGCACGCTGACGCCGACATCGGGCGAGGTTCTGGTCAATGGCCAGAACCTCTCACGGCTGAGTGGTGAGGCGCGCCGCCGCGCGCGTCTCGATCTCGCGGCGATCTCGCAGCATGCGGCTTTGGTGCGCCGCCGCAGCGTCCGCGCCAATGTCGCGACGGGTGCGCTTGGGCATCATGGCGGTGTCTGGACGGCGCTCGGCGGCCTGCCGCGCTGCGAATTGGCTGCCGCCATGAACCATCTCGATGCGGTCGGGCTTTCGGCGCTTGCTGCGCAGCGCGCCGGCACGCTGTCGGGCGGCCAGGCACAGCGCGTCGCGATCGCTCGTGCCTTGGCGCAAAAGCCGCGCGTGCTGCTCGCCGACGAGCCGGTCGCGAGCCTCGATCCAGAAGCCGCCGAAGAGATCATGCGCCTGCTGCGGCGTTTGGCGCGCGAGGACAATCTCGCCGTGCTCTGTGTGCTGCATCAGGTCGAACTCGCCTACGCCTATGGCGACCGCGTCGTCGGCATTCGCGCCGGCGGCGTCGTCTTTGACAAGCCGCGCGATGATGTTTCACGCGAGGCGGTGCGGCAGCTTTATCTCAACGAGGCCGCATGAGCGGCGCGGCATCGGGAACTGAGCAAGCGCCGACATTGACGGTACGCGGCTGGGGCCGACCTTTCGGCCATGCTTTGCAGGCGCTCGGCGTCGTCGTCTTTCTGCTGATCATCGTCCAAGCCCTGATCGTCGTACGGGCGCGGCCGCAGGATCTGGTGACCGGTATTCACGGCATGGCGGACATCATCCGGCGTGCCACGCCGCCGGACTTCAGCAAATTTCCGAGCGAGCTTTGGCCGGTGCTCGAAACAGTCGACATCGCGATCTTCGGCACCGTGATGGGCGTGATCCTGGCCCTGCCGCTGGCGGTGCTTGCCGCTGCCAATGTGACGCCGTCGCGGCCGCTCTATTACGCCGCGCGCGGCTTGATCGGTTTTGCCCGCGCCGTGCCGGATCTCGTCTGGGCGCTGTTCTTTGTGACGGCAGTGGGCTTAGGCCCGTTTCCCGGCGGACTTGCGCTGGCGGTGCATTCGATCGGCATGCTCGGACGCCTCTTTTCAGAGACGATCGAACATATGGATATGGCACCGATCGATGCGCTGTCTCTGACTGGCGCGCGGCGGCTGCAGATCTTCACCCAAGGCGTGATCCCATCGGTCCTGCCCTCGCTCGCGGGCATCAGCCTTTATCGGCTCGACGAAAATATACGCTCGTCGCTGGTGCTCGGTTTCGTCGGCGCGGGCGGCATCGGCTTTCAGCTACTCACCGCGATGGAGCTCTTCCAATATCGCGAGGTGTCGCTGCTCCTGATCATCACTTTTGTGATCGTCCTGGTGGCCGAGCGCCTATCGGCGATCTTGCGGGAGAAGCTCGCGTGAGCGACACGCGCGCTTCAGAGAATCATCTCGTCCGCGGCGACGATCATCTGCACGCGATCGCCGGAGAAGACGGCAACCGAGCTTTGGATCGGAACGCCTTCAGCATCGATATTGACGGATTCGGCCTGCAGCACCGGCCGCGACAGGGATTGCGCCAGGAACTGCGCCTCCTTTTCGGTCGGCATCCGCGCCAAGAGACGCGTGACTTGTCGCGTGTAATCGGCGACGCCGCAGGCGGCAAGCGCCGCGGTGATCGAGCCTGTCCGCGCAAAGGCTTCGGGCAAAGCGCTGAAGCGTTTCGCTGGGAACCGATGCACCGCATAGCTCAACGGCACGCCATCGGCTTCATTGACCGCTTCGACTTCGATGACTTTCGTCCCGACGGGGATTTTGAGATCGCGCGCCGTCGCGGCATCGGCTTTGACGTCCGCTGCGCTCAGCATGCGATGGCTGGCTTCATGGCCCTCGCGCTGCAGATTGGCGCTGAAGCGCGTGCGCCGGCCGAGCAGATAGTCGATATGGCCTTCGGCGACGAAGGTGCCGCGGCCTTGTTCGACGCGGACGAGGCCCTGATCGACGAGCGTGCTGATAGCGCGCCGCACCGTATGCCGGTTGACGCCGAAGCGCTCGGCGAGATCGGGTTCGGTCGGCAGCCGGCCGTCGGGAAAGCGCCCCTCGGACACGTCGCGGCTCAGCGTCTCGGCGATCTGGCGCCAGCGCGTCACGCCTTTGGTGAATGGCAGCACGGTCACGGGCCCGAATCTCCGAAGAAAATGACTTTACATCCTGCGCGAACGGCGGCAAACATAGCACGCAATTGATCTAGACGAATAGATGAATATGGCTCTGGTTCCGCTCGCCGACCAACAACGCTGGATCTCTGCCTTGGCAGCGGCCGATGCCGCTTGGCTCGAAGGCCGCTGGAACGCGCTGCCTGAAAAGCCAGCCTATCATGTGCTGCGTCCGATCGAGATGGGCATGGTGCAATTGCGGGGGCGGATCGGCGGCAGCGGCGCGGCGTTCAATTTCGGCGAGGCGACGATAACGCGCAGCGCGGTCGAACTCGAAACCGGCGAGCGCGGCTTTGCCTATCTGCTCGGCCGCAAGCCGCGGCAGGCGGAGCTTGCTGCCGTCTTTCATGCGTTGCAGCAATGTCCCGATCGCCGTGCCGAAATCGAGCGTGCCGTGATCGCGCCTGCGGAAGCGGCGCGGGCCACGAGTGCGGCACGAGCGAACGCTGCGGCCCAATCCACGCGGGTCGATTTCTCAGCTTTGGTGCGCGGCAATGTCTGAATGCGGATTTGCCATTCCGGGCCTTGATGCGCAGAGCGTCTTTCGTACCGTGCTAACGGCGCTGGCCGAGCCCGGCCGGATCATGCCGTTCGAGTCGCTCTGCACGCCGCCTGTCGGTGTTGATCCCGCTGCAGCCGCGATCGTGCTGGCGCTCTGCGACATCGACACGCCGCTCTGGCTCAGCCCTTCGCTCGGCACGGCCGGTGATTATTTTCGCTTTCATGCGGGCACGCCAATTGTTGCTGCGTCAAGCGAGGCACTGTTCCTCCTCTCGACCGCCGATGAGCGGCCGGCGCTCGATACGCTCAGTGCCGGAACGCCCGACTATCCGGATCGCTCGGCAACTCTGATTGTTTCCGTCGACGCGATCGAAGACAAAGGCTGGCAGCTCTCGGGGCCGGGCATTGCGAGCATCCGGACCATGCTGCCACGGCCGATCGATGCAGGCTTCGTATCGGAGTGGCGTGCCAATCATGCGCGCTATCCGCTCGGCATCGATATGATTTTCACCGCGCGCGACCGCGTCGCCGGTCTGCCGCGCAGCACGCGGCTCGAGGAATAACCCATGTATGTTGCAGTCAAAGGCGGCGAGGCCGCCATCGATGCGTCGCATGGCGAACTGGCCCGCCGCCGCCGCGGCGATCCCGATGTGCCGGAGCTGTCGGTTGTGCAGATCCGCGAGCAGCTTTCGCTCGCCGTCGACCGCGTGATGATCGAGGGCGCGCTTTACGATCCAGATCTTGCGGCGCTGGCGATCAAACAAGCGCGTGGCGATCTGATCGAGGCGGTGTTTCTCTTGCGCGCCTATCGCACGACGCTGCCGCGCCTCGCCGCGAGCGAGCCCATCGATACGCAGGCGATGCGGATCGACCGACGCATCTCCGCGACCTTCAAGGATCTGCCGGGCGGCCAGATTCTCGGGCCGACCTTCGACTATACGCATCGGCTTCTCGATTTCGCGCTCGCCGCGAATGCGGATCTGCTCCTGCCGCATCCGTCGCCGGCCTCTGCGCCCGCAGAGCCGATGCCGCGCGTGACCGATCTTTTGGGGGACGAAGGTCTTATCGAGACGCCGCCGCAAACGGTGGACGCGCCGCCGGCCGATATCACCCGCACGCCGCTCGCCTATCCAGCCTCACGCGATGCACGGCTTCAGACCTTGGCGCGTGCCGACGAAGGTTTTCTTCTCTCCATCGCCTATTCGACGCAGCGCGGTTTTGGCTACACACATCCCTTCGCCGCGGAAATCCGGCAAGGTCATGTCGCCGTCGAGATCGTCCCGCCCGAACTCGGCTTTGCCGTGACGATCGGCGAGATTGCGCTCACCGAATGCCAAATGGTCAATCAGTTTCAGGGCAATGAAGAGGCGCCGCCGCAATTCACCAGCGGCTATGGCCTCGCCTTCGGCGGCGCCGAGCGCAAAGCCATGTCGATGGCGCTCGCCGATCGCGCCTTGCGCACGCGCGAGCTCGGCGAAGAAGTGACGGCGCCGGCTCAGGACGAGGAATTCGTGCTTGGCCATAGCGACAATGTCGAAGCTTCGGGCTTTGTGCAGCATTTGAAGCTGCCGCATTATGTCGACTTTCAGTCCGAGCTTTCGGTCCTGCGTCGCATGCGTGAGGCCTGGAGTGCGCAGCAGGACAGTGAAATGACGGAGGCGGCGGAATGAGCTACGCCGGCGCGCTGCCAGAGAGCGGCTATAATTTCGCGTATCTCGACGAGCAGACGAAGCGGATGATCCGCCGCGCGATCTTGAAGGCTGTCGCCGTGCCTGGCTATCAGGTGCCTTTCGCAGGCCGGGAAATGCCCTTGCCCTATGGCTGGGGCACGGGCGGCATTCAGGTGACGGCCTCGATCATCGGTCCGGACGATTGCTTGAAAGTCATCGATCAAGGTGCTGATGATACGGCGAATGCCGTCTCGATCCGCCGCTTCTTCGCCAAGACCGCGGGCGTTGCGGTCACGACGCGCACGACCGAAGCGACCATCATCCAGTCGCGCCATCGCATTCCCGAGACGCAGCTTGCGCCCGGCCAGATCATGGTCTTTCAGGTGCCGATCCCGGAGCCCTTGCGCTGGCTCGAGCCGCGCGAGAGCGTCACGCGGCGTATGCATGCGGAGGCCGATTACGGCCTCATGCATGTGAAACTCTATGAGGACATCGCGCGCATGGGCCGTATCACTACGGCCTATGATTATCCGGTCAAGGTCAATGGCCGCTATCTGATGCGGCCGTCGCCCATTCCGCGCTTCGACAATCCGAAGCTTGATCGCTCGCCGGCGCTGATGCTCTATGGCGCTGGCCGCGAGAAGCGCATCTATGCGGTGCCGCCTTATACCTCTGTGAAGAGCCTCGATTTCGACGATCATCCGTTTACGGTCGAGCGTTGGGAGCAGCGCTGCCACCGCTGCGGATCGGGCGATAGTTTTCTCGACGAGATCGTGATCGACGATCAGGGTCGGCGGCGCTTTGTTTGCTCGGATACGGATTATTGCAACACGCGGATCGAGGCGGCCCAATGAGCGCACCGCTTCTGCAAGTCGAAGATCTCTGCGTGCGTTACGGCGAGCGCTTGGCTTGCCGCAATGTCAGCCTTGATCTTTGGCCGGGCGAAGTCGTCGCCATTGTCGGGGAATCCGGCTCAGGTAAGACGACGCTGCTTAATGCCGTCTGCGGCCGGGTCAAGGCGCAAGCGGGCCGGGTGCTGTTTCGCGGCGCCGACGGCCAGGCGCGTGATCTTCTGAGCTTGTCGGATGCAGACTTGCGCCGGCACGTGCGAACCGAGATCGGCTTCGTGCATCAAAATGCCCGCGACGGGCTGCGGCTCAATGTGAGCGCCGGCGCCAATACGGGTGAGCCGATCATGGCGGCCGGCGCGCGCCATTACGGGAATATTCGCGAAGCCGCGGCGCGCTGGCTCGAACGCGTCGAGATCGATCCGGCCCGCATGGACGAATTGCCGTCGACCTTTTCCGGCGGCATGCAGCAGCGCTTGCAGATCGCCCGGGCGCTCGTCACCGAGCCGCGCCTCGTGCTGATGGACGAGCCGACGGGCGGCCTCGATGTCTCGGTGCAGGCGCGATTGCTCGATCTTTTGCGGCGGCTTTCCGGCGAGCTTGGTCTCGCCGTGCTGATCGTGACGCATGATCTCGGCGTCGCGCGCTTGCTCGCGCATCGCATATTGGTAATGCGGCAGGGCGAGGTGATCGAGAGTGGTCTCGCCGATCAGGTGCTCGATGATCCGCAGCATCCCTATACGCAGCTTCTCGTGTCCTCGGTACTGGTCGCATGAATGAAACGCCGCAACTCATGCTCGAAGCGAACGGCCTTGGCAAAGGCTTCACTCTGCATGCGCAAGGCGTGCGGCTCGAAGTGCTGGACGGAATCGACCTCGCTGTGAATTCGGGCGAATGCGTCGTGCTCGATGCGCCGTCGGGCCGCGGCAAGTCCACGCTTTTGCGGACGCTTTACGGCAATTATCGCCTCGACCGAGGCGCCGTCTTGCTACGCCATCGCGGCGCGATGCAGGATCTCGCGACAGCCGGGCCGCGTCTGCTATTGGAGATGCGCCGTGACACGATCGGCTACGTCAGCCAGTTTCTGCGCGTCATTCCGCGTGTCGCGACACTCGATGTCGTTGCCGAGCCTTTGCGCACACGCGGCATCGCCCCTGACGAGGCGCATGAACGCGCCGCGATATTGCTGCGCGCGCTCGGGCTCCCGGAGCGGCTCTGGGCGCTGGCGCCCGCGACCTTCTCCGGCGGCGAGCAGCAGCGCGTCAATATCGCGCGGGCCCTGATCGCCGATCATCCGGTGCTGCTGCTCGATGAGCCGACGGCATCGCTTGACGCCGACAATACCGCGCGCGTGCTCGCCCTTCTTGAAACGCGGCGCGCGCAGGGGACCGCCATGGTCGGGATTTTCCATGATCGCGCCGCGCAGCAGGCGCTCGCGACCCGCATCTTCGCCTTGCCACAGAGAGACCTTGCCGCATGAGCGAGCTTCACATCACCAATGCCCAGATCGTCACCCGGGACTCTGTCTTCCTCGGCGATCTTCTTGCCCGCGATGGCCGCATTGTCGAAGTGCAGCCGGCCGGCGGCACGAGCACCGCACCGGGCGTCATCGATTTCGAAGGCGATTATCTGCTGCCCGGCCTCGTCGAGCTGCACACTGATAATCTCGAATGCGCGGCAACGCCGCGTCCCGGCGTGCATTGGCCGGCGGCGTCCGCCGTCGTCGCGCATGATGCGCAAATGGCGGTCTCCGGCATCACCACCGTCTTCGATGCCGTAGCGGTCGGCGACATCAGGCGCGGTGGCGATCGGCTCGATCGACTTGACGCGATGGTCGAAGCGGTGACGAGCGCGCAAGCCAAGGGCCGTTTCCGCGCCGATCATCGTCTGCATCTGCGCTGCGAATTATCCTATTCCGGCCTGCAGGATCTGCTCGCGAAACTCGCGCATAATCCGCTCGTCGGCCTTATTTCGCTGATGGATCATACGCCGGGCCAGCGGCAATTCGTGACGCTCGATCAGTTCAAGGTCTATTATCAGGGCAAATATGGCCTCGCCGACGAGGCGCTGGCGCAGTTCATCGCAGATCGCAAGCGCGATCAGGAGCAGCATGGCGCAAAGAACCGCGATGCCGTCATCGCGCTCGCCAAGGAACGCGACGTGCGTCTTGCAAGCCATGATGATGCAACGCCTGCGCACGTCGCCGAAGCGATAGAGGCGGGCGCCGTGATCGCCGAATTTCCCACGACGCTGGAGGCTGCGACCGCGGCGCGCGCGGCGGGATTGAGTATTGTCGGCGGCGCGCCGAATGTCGTGCGCGGCCGTTCGCATTCGGGCAATGCGTCCGCGCTCGAGTTTGCGCGGGCCGGATTGCTCGACATATTGTCCTCGGATTATGTTCCTGTGGCGCTGTTGCATGCCGCTTTCAAGCTGGCCGAGGAAGGTGGCATGTCGCTGCCGGACGCCATCGCGACCGTGACTGCCAATCCTGCCGCCGCGGCGGGGCTTCAGGACCGCGGTATCGTCAAGCCGGGCCTGCGCGCCGATCTCATTCGCGTCGGCATGAGCGATGGCTTGCCCGTGGCGCTTGCTAGCTGGCGCGAGGGCGAGCGGATCGCATGATCGGGGAGCAAGAATGATCGCGGTCGACCAAGGCGAATTCGAAAATCCCTGGCAGGACGGGCCGGGCATGACGGAAGCGCCGATGCTGCATCCGACCGCGCTCGCAAAACGCAGCCGCATGGGCGCCTGGACTGTGCTCGGCCCGCATTCGAAGCTCGTCGACAGCGATTTTCACGATTACGCCTATACGTCGGATCATTGCGATATCGCCAATGCCGATGTCGGCAAGTTTTGCAACATCGCTGCCCGCGTGCGCATCAATCCGCCGAATCATCCGATGTGGCGCGCGAGCCTGCATCATTTCACCTATCGCAGCCGCTCGCATCATTTGGCAGATGCCGACGATGCGGAGATCTTCGCCTGGCGGCGCGAACATCGCGTCAGCATCGGCCCCGATGTGTGGATCGGCCATGGCGCCATGATCATGCCGGGCGTCACGGTCGGAACAGGCGCGGTGATCGGCGCGGGTGCCGTCGTCACCCATGACGTGCCTGCTTACACGATCGTCGTGGGTGTGCCGGCAAAAATTCTGCGCCGTCGCGTCAGCGAAGAGGTGGAAGCGGCTTTGTGCCGGATCGCCTGGTGGGATTGGCCGAAGGACAAGATCGCCGCAGCGCTCACGGATTTCCGCGCGCTCGATGCCGCAGCTTTCGCAGAGAAATACGACCGTGTGCGCTGATCTGCCCTCAAGGCTCGTTTATGTGATGGGGCCCTCGGGGGCGGGAAAGGACGCATTGCTCGCCTATGCACGCACGAAGGTCGATCCCGCCCGCATCATTTTCGCGCATCGCTATATTACGCGCCCGGCCGATGTCGCCGAAAACCATGTCGTGCTGAGCCCGCAAGAATTTGGCGCGCGCGAGAAAGCGGGACTCTTTGCACTCGCCTGGGAAAGCCATGGCTTTCACTATGCGATCGGCGCCGAGATCGATCTCTGGCGCGCGCAGCATTTCGTCGTCGTGGTGAGCGGCGCGCGGGCCGCCTGGTCAAGGGCTGTCGAGCGCTATCCCGATGCGATCGGGATTTTGATAGATGCACCGCCAGAAATAAGAGCGCAGCGCCTTGCCGCGCGTGGCCGCGAGGACGCTGCGGCGATTAGCGAGCGATTGGCGCGGGAGATCCCGGTGCCGATTGGCGACGGCCGTGTTCACTGCCTCGACAACAACGGCGCGTTGGCCGTCGCGGGCGAAGAATTTGTCGCGCGGCTGCAAGGATGCTGCGCACCGCTCAACGCGGTGGTGTGAGTAATCTCGTATCGTTGCGGAATCGGCGGCGTTCGCTAGAGCAGACTGTTCATCGTCGTATGCATCGGCGAAAATTTTGGAATGCTCGGCGCATGGGCCGATGTTCAAATGAACATGGCTATGAAAATCAAATTCTCCGTGACTCTGAAAATACCAATATCAAAAATCATATAGGTTTGCTTCAGGTTTAGTGACGAAAATTGTTTTAATTGCCGTGCAATACTAGTTATGTTTAAGAGTCTTGCTCTTCATGATTGCATTTGTCTTTTACGCATAATCAGTGGTTGCTGTAAACGATGATTTTTGCTAGTGCGGCTTTTAGGCTTTTGAACATTATGTTAGTTTTAGGTTGTGTTCAGCATTACTAGGCGGCTCCCAGATGGGATGGCACAAAGGATTCGATAAATAAATGGCTCGAAAAAGCACACGATCTGGTGACACAGAAGCAAAGACAATTGAAGACCTCGGCGCTCTCCTCGACGAACTGCCGGAGAAGCCAAAGACAATTGAGCGATTGAGCAAACTCCAGACGGTGCTGGAGTTGAAGCCGCAGATCCAAGCCGCACGTCAAAAAGGTTATGACTGGCCGGAGATTCAGGAGCTCCTCGCTGCGAATGGCGTTGAGATCGGCCTCGTCACTTTGAAAAATTATATGCAGATCAAACGCACGCCGACTGACAAGGAAGTCGCGCCACGTCGCAAGCGCGCTGCGGCGAAAAATACAGCCGGTGCGACGGCACAAGCGCCGAAACGCAGAGGTCCGAAGCCTGGCCGCAGAAAAACGACGAGCGCCACCTAATGGGCCTGGCGGCTTCGTACCGCCGGCCCTTCTGGTCGAAAGATTCGTAAAAAGTCTTGCAATCGATGGTGGGCGCACAAGGGCTCGAACCTTGGACCCGCTGATTAAGAGTCAGCTGCTCTACCAACTGA
>JBKQRA010000132.1:0-3852 GCA_052144065.1 Methylovirgula sp.
TTTTGCGTCAGTCTCTTTCAGGCCGCGTGATCTTGATGTTCGTGGCTGTGCTGATCGATGAGGGCGCGCCGCAATTTTTCGAGTGCACGATTTTCGATCTGCCGGACGCGTTCTTTTGAGATGCCGAGCTTGTCGCCGAGCGCTTCCAAGGTCGAGGCGTTTTCGACGAGCCGGCGTTCGCGCAGAATATCGAGCTCGCGCTGCGACAGGCCGGCGAGCGCATCGGCGAGCCAGCCGGAGCGGCGGCTGGAGTCGATGTTGCCGGCGACGATTTCATCCGGCAGCGGTCCGTCGTCCGGCAAGAAATCCATCCGCTGCGACGGCATCGCCGGATCGCTGTCGGAGACTGGCGCATTCAGCGACAGATCCGGCACGGACAGGCGCGAATCCATGACCTCGACGTCGCTGCGTGAAACGCCCAGCGTTTCGGCGATGCGGTCGAAGATCACGGCCGTGCCGCCGCCGGAATTGGCGAGCTGCGCCCGCAGCCGGCGGAGATTGAAGAATAGCGCCTTTTGCGCCGAGCTCGTGCCGCCGCGGACGATCGACCAATTGCGCAAGATGTAATCCTGGATTGCCGCTCTGATCCACCAGGTTGCATAGGTCGAAAAGCGGACCTCGCGCTCGGGATCGAAACGCGCCGCCGCTTCCAAAAGGCCGACATGGCCTTCCTGGATGAGATCGGCGATCGGCAGGCCGTAATGGCGGAAGCGCACGGCGAGCGCAATGACGAGACGCATATGCGCCTGCGTCAACTGATGCAAAGCGCGCTCGTCGCGGTTTGTCTTCCAGCGAACCGCCAGTTCTCTTTCTTCGTCGCGTTCCAGAAAGGGGGCTGATTTGGCTGCCGCGACAAGCTGCCGTCCCACACCCATCAAATATGCCATCATCGTTCCCGTGGTTACGGGGCGGGCGCGGGCGAAAGCGACAGCAGCACGCGGCAACAAGTTGTCATAAGAGAATTTTCAGAAGGCTCCGGAGAAGACTTCTGAATATGCCCTCATGCGCGCCGTTGCTGTCCTTTATCTCGGCCAGCCGGTCTGGAGGTTATTGTGCAAGTTGTGAGAACCGCATGGCTGCTATGCGCCAGCTGACCCCCGCATCGCCTCCTTGCCGTACGTCAACACGCAAACGGCAAGACTTGTCTTTCTGAAGCGACGCTTAATAAACGTCGCGACGGGCGCGCGGTTCCGCGCCGCTGCTGCAATGCAGCGGTCTATTCGGTCACGATTTTGTAATGCTCACCAACCCGCAAGGCTTCCGCCCCATGCAGGTCATTGAGCAATTGAAATTATTCAAGCGGCCGGTTGATGGTGGCCATTTTATTGGCGAGCGTATCCGCCTTGTCGCCGTCGCGCGCCGTGACGATGACGATGTGCAAAGGCTTTACTCGGGCAGCCTCGTCATCTGTCGTATGGCGGAAGGAATCGATCGACGCCCGGAAGCGCTTTTCCGCCTCATCGGTCAGGCTATGGACCGCAAAGATCAACCGATAGACCTGAGTCGCGTCAAAACGGATTAGGACGACGCGGAAATTCCATTCGCCGGCGCGCGCCGTCGCGGTCAAACCCGGCATTCCATTAACGGTAATCGGCTCGATGCTGCTGCGGAGTAGACCGTCGATCCATCCCGAGCTGATATAGGATTCGAGTGACGTCGCTTCGGTCAGGCGGACGCTGTCGAGACGCAGCGCTTCGAGACCGCCGGATTTGACGCCGAGCACGGCCTGCGCCGAATTTTCCAGCACGAATCCATCCGGCGCGACGAAAATAAAGCCGAGCCGTGGATGAATGAAGGTGGTGCCGCGGATGGCGCCATCGACGGGATCGTCGCCATACATCATGCCATCGATCGCCGCGAGATAGCCGGTGCGGTCGGTCGTTCCCGTGCCCGGCGGTCCATATTGATGCGCAATGGCGATCGCGTTGGCGACACGCGCCGGAGTCGATGGATGGCTTGCAAGCAGATCTGGCTGCGCGGCGCCGGCCTGGCCGAACTCCGAGGCGTGAAGCTGCCGCGCCCGTTCCATCGTATCGAGAAAGCGCGAGGCCGCATAAGGATCGTAGCCTGCCGCGGCCATGGACTTGATGCCGATCTGGTCGGCGTCGAACTCCTGTTGGCGCGAAAAGCTCGCAATGGTGCGCCGTTCGACCGCCGCGACCTCTTCGCTGCGCTCGCGGCTTTGGATGACGCTTGCGGCTTGGGTGATGACGGCGGCGCGCTTTTCGCGCTCGGCGCGCAGCATCGCATGATGGGCGGTAATATGCCCGATCTCATGGGCCATCACCGCCGCGACCTCGGCCGCATCATTGGCGAGCGTCAGCAGGCCGCGCGTCACATAAATCTTGTCGGGTGGCAAAGCGAAAGCATTGACGATCGGCGAGTTGAGAATCGTGACCTTATAGGGCTCGGTCGGCGCGCCGCCGGATTTCGCGAGCTTGATGAGAATGTCGTTGAGATAGCGCTCGGCCGTGGGCGAATGATATTCGCCGCCGAATAGCGCGATCATCTTCTTATGTTCGGTGGAAGAAACCGAATCGACGCCGAGTGTGCGTGGCGCGGCCGCCGGAATTTCGGCGCTGACCGGCTTCGAGCCTTGCTGCTCCATCACGGCGCAGCTTGCGAGCGAAAGACTCGCGATCAGCGCCAGCGGGCACATCAATCCGCGCGCGAGTCGTTGCGCGACTGACGGCATAAGCGACGCCGGCACGACCAATGCGGACTTGATCGACGCAAGCTTAAACGATGAAAGCCTGGCGACGTATCGTTGTGTCGGAGAGAGGAAGGAGCGCAATGTCATGGATTTTTTGCGGGCAGCGGCGCGACATTCGCGTCGCTTTGCTGCGGCTTGGCCCCTTGCTCTTGTTCGTTGTTGATCAATTCGAGGTCGTCGGTGCTCGCTAATTCGATCTGTGGCCCGAAGCGTAGATCGAGAAGGCCGCGAATGCGCAATATGCGGCCGATGAGAGCATGGAATTTCAGTCCAGACCGCTCAAATATGGCGACATTGCGTTGCAAAATCGTGACTGAGAACGCGTGCTCGCGCTGGGCTGCAAATTCAAGCGTGGTGCGAAAGCCGGTGGATGTCACATTCACAAGCCGGCCTTCGACAATCACATTGGTTGCCGCTTTGTCAGCGAAAGCAGAGCGATTTGTCGCCTCGATAATGGCATAAAAAGGATCATGCCAGAGTCCGAGCTTTGCGGCGCGGGCCTTTTCTTCCGCCGCCAGAAATTCGCTGTGGCACGCATGCGCTTCGGGCTCTGGCATGTAACGCGCGAAGCCGCGTTCGAGCAGCAGATTGGCGACGGGCGCCGCATTTTGGGCGTTTGATGACAGAAACACGAAAGCGGGAATGCGACCCCAGCGATCGGGCTGCGCCGACAGCGGAAAAAAGCTGATCGCTCCGCCGCTCAATTGCGCCACCAACGCATCGCGCGCCTGACGCCGCAGATCGGGCGATTGCGACGTTGCTTGCGGCGCTTCGAGCCCGGCCAGATGCAGGCTGCGGCCATCGGCCAGCGCCAGATCGAGATCCTCATCGACCCTTGCAACCGTCGCTTGTTGGATACCGACGGTCGGGCAGGTCGACAGGCGCGGCGCCGTTTCGCGCGCCCCGACGCTATGAGGCGGCATCACGGCCCAAAAACTGTCCATGAGCACGGCAGCAGCGCTAAAAATTAAGGTGCTGGAACGGCTTGTGGCCATCTCATGCTTTCGGCTTACACGTGCCGGTGGCACATGCATATCCGGCATGCTAAAGCAGCTCCGCCTGAATCGCAGCTGAACGGGCTACGATTCCTAGAATTGTGCAGGAAAGTCCCGGTAGCTCAGCAGGATAGAGCAACGGTT
>JBKQRA010000133.1:0-3777 GCA_052144065.1 Methylovirgula sp.
GTTGCGGCCAGCCATTTGTGCAGCGGGATATGGCTGCGCTCGTAAAGCGTGCCGACGCGAACCGTGAACTTTTCGCGGCAATCATTGCAGAAGTACCAACCCGGACCCATCGACTTGCCGCCCAGCGGCTTGACCGTCTCAATCTGCCCGCACTGCGGGCAGACCGCGCCGTCCGGCCAGCGCGAGGCTTCAAGGAATTCGCGGGCTTTGTCTTCGTCGCTAAACGCCGGGTTGGTCAGATCGCACATAATTCGCGCCTATCTCGTTGATAGGCTAAAACTACCTGATTGGACCTGTTCAATCAAGTATATAATTCCCCCCACAAGGGGGAGGGGAACGCCGATCACGACACTGCGTAAAGCTGCTCAAGAAACTTATCGAAGTTCGGCGCGATGACATAGGCATTGTCATAGCCGCCCGAGAGCCGCGCATCATTGCTTTCCCAGAAATAGACGCGGCCTTCGTCGAGCGCGCCGAGCGCCAGAAAGATGATGTCCTGCGAGACGGTGCGGGCGATCGGCACGACATAGGGCGGGATCTGCCCAATCAGCGACTTGTACTGATAGTCGAAATTGGTCTGCCGTTCTTGCCGGCCGAGGCCGAAGAAGAGATCGATCCGGCCGAGCGACAGTGAGTCGTGCTCGGGGATCGGAAAGAAGTTCGGATGCGGCTTGCCGCCGTTGGTGTGCAGCAGGAAATTGCGGTAGGCCGGCAAAAGCTTGATGTCGAGGTCGCGTTCGATGCGCGCGAGCTGTTCGTCGGATAGAGGGGCGCCGACATCGCTGAATTCCACGGCCATCGCATCAATTCGTTCGCAACGCCAGCCTTCGCATCGAGGATCGCAAGAAAGAGCTCCAAGAGAGATCTCTTGGATCGCACCCAAAGCTGTGGCGCTCAGCCAGGGCTGCTGATCTTAGGCGGGGCAGGGTCCCCTTGTCTTGGCCATTATCCAGGCTCTTACGGCGCAATTTGCCGCGTACCTGCCTGTCGCGAATGCGCCTTGCGAAAGGGCGAGACCATCAATTCGGGCGCAAACCCGCCAGAGATGCTTAGGGATTGCGCAGAAAAGCGTGGCGAATTTTTTGCATTGCATACCTTAGAGCGTTATTCCTCTGTGGCACGCCACAGAGCGCATGTCGCCATGGCGTAGATGACATGATGCAGATGACATGATGGAGCAGCGGCAATGGTGAACGAGCAGGACGTGCTCAAGGTTCTTCAAACGGTGGTCGGGCCCGATGGAAAGACGCCCCTGCCGCAGACGGGCGCCATTGCCGGGCTCTCGGTGAAAGACGACAAAGTCTATCTTTCGATCTCGATCGAACCGGCCCAGGCTGCGGCGATGGAAAGCATGCGGCTCGAGGCCGAAAAGGCCGTGCGCGGCATTTCCGGCGTCGCCAATGCTCTTGTCAGCCTCACAGCGGAAAAGAAGGCGCCCCCGGCAGGCGCGACTGCCGCGCCGCCGCATCAGCACGCCCCGGCCTCCGCCCGCAGCATCGGCATTCCCGGAGTCGAGCGGATCATCGCGGTTGCCTCCGGCAAGGGCGGCGTCGGCAAATCGACGACGACCGTCAATCTGGCCTTGTCGCTCGCGGCGCTCGGCTGGAAGATCGGCATTCTCGATCTCGACATCTTCGGGCCCTCGCTGCCGCGGCTTCTTGGCATCAATCAGGCGCCCGAGTCCGAAGGCCGCCTCATCAAGCCGCTGCACGCCTATGGCGTGAAGGCGATGTCGATCGGCTTCATGGTCGGCGAAGAAGACGCGATGATCTGGCGCGGGCCGATGGTCATGGCGGCGGTCCAGCAGATGCTGCGCGATGTCGCCTGGGGCGAACTCGACTGCCTCGTCATCGACATGCCGCCCGGCACCGGCGACGCGCAATTGACGCTCGCGCAGACCGTGCCGCTCGCTGGTGCGGTGATCGTCTCGACGCCGCAGGATCTCGCCCTCATCGATGCGCGGCGCGGCGTCGCGATGTTCAACAAGGTCGATATTCCGGTCTTGGGCGTGATCGAGAATATGAGCTATTTTCTCTGCCCGCATTGCGGCGGCCGCTCCGACATCTTTGCGCATGGCGGCGCGCGGCATGAGGCCGAGAAGATGGGCGTGCCGTTCCTCGGCGAGATCCCGCTGACGATGAGCATCAGAGAACATGCGGATTCGGGCAAGCCGATCGTCGTCACCGACCCAGACAGCGGCCAAGCGGCGGCCTATCGCGTCATCGCGGAGCTGGTGAAGGCGAGCCTCGAAAAGGGCCGGGCGCGGCAGGCGCCGAAGATCGTCATCGGCTGAGCCGGGCTTTGGGCCACAGCTTGGGCCAATGGCTCAACGATGATATTGCGATCATGCTCGGGACGGCCGCGGTCATCGCGGTCTTCATCCTCTGGAGCGTGGTCGGGCTGCGGCTGCTCTATGATTACCGCATCAATGGCGAAGCCATCGAAGTCCGCTTGTTTCACCGGCTGCCGATCTGCCGCGTGCCGATTGCGGATATTTCCGAAGTGTCCAAGACGAGCTGGCGCCAGCTCGGTATGGACACGGTTGCTTTGCGCTTCGGCAATCGGGTCTTTGGCCCCTGCGTCCTGATCCAAAAAAGCAAAGGCAAATTCCGCCGCGTGGTGATTACGCCGGCGGACGCGGATGCTTTTATCGATGCAGTGAAGGCGGAACGGTAGGGGGTTAGCCCCCTGTCACGCTCATATGGCGCGGCACGGCCGGATCGCGATGCGTGCGGTCGATCACGAAATCATGGCCCTTGGGCTTGCGGGTGATCGCTTCTTCGAGAGCGGCGTGCAGCAGCTCATCGCTTTCCGATTGCCGCAGCGGCGTGCGCAGATCGGCGGCGTCTTCCTGGCCGAGGCACATATAGAGCGTGCCGGTGCAGGTGACGCGGACGCGGTTGCAGCTCTCGCAGAAATTATGGGACAGCGGCGTGATGAAGCCGACGCGGCCGCCCGTCTCGCCAAGGCGCACGTAGCGTGCAGGGCCGCCGGTGCGGTCGGGAAGATCCGTCAGTGTGAAGCGCTCGGCGATCTTCGCGCGGGCTTCGGTCAGCGGCATATATTGGTCGAGACGGTCGCGCTCGACGGCGCCGAGCGGCATGACCTCGATGAGCGTCAGCTCCATGCCGCGCCCATGCGCCCATTCGATCATGGGCACGATCTCGGCGTCATTGACGTCCTTCAACGCCACCATGTTGAGCTTGACGGCGAGGCCGGCGGCCTGCGCCGCGTCGATGCCTTTGAGCACCTGGGAAAGATCGCCACGGCTGGTGATCGCGCGAAACTTGTCGGGATCGAGCGAGTCGACCGAGACATTGATCCGTTTGACGCCGCAGTCCGCGAGCTCTTGCGCGAAGAGCGCGAGCCGCGAGCCGTTCGTCGTCAGCGTCAGCTCTTCGAGCGCGCCAGAGTCGAGATGGCGCGACAGATCGCGGAAGAGGCTCATGATGTTGCGGCGAACGAGCGGCTCGCCGCCGGTGATCCGCAGCTTCTTCGTGCCGCGCGCGATGAAGGCGCTGCAAAGCCGATTGATTTCCTCGAGGCTCAGCAGATCTTTTCTCGGCAGGAATTGCATGTCTTCCGACATGCAATAGACGCAGCGGAAATCGCAGCGGTCCGTCACCGAAACGCGGACATAGGAAATCTTGCGCCCGAACGGATCGACCAAAGGCGCCTTCGATGGTGCCTCGGCGCGGTCAATCGACTCGAGCGTCGCTGGTGCGGATTTTGCGAGTTCGGAAGGCGTGCAACGTGTGTTCATCCGGGCTCAAATAT
>JBKQRA010000134.1:0-2709 GCA_052144065.1 Methylovirgula sp.
GAGCATAGCGGATCGCAGTGGCGAGCGTGCTCTTGCCGCTGATCGCGGCGAGCGTGGCCGTGAGGAAGGCCTTCAGCTCCGCGAGCAAAGGCGCGGTCTTCGCCGCGCGGAAAGAGAGCCGGCTTTCCGGCTGTTGTCCGCGGACCTCAGCCTCGATCGCAAACAGAGCGGCAATGCGCTCCAGCGCTTGGCGCGCCGCCGCGGAACCGGTGGCCGTGTAGACGTCGTAAAGATAACGGCGCGCGTGAGCCCAACAGGCCACTTCACGCAGAAGAGCTTCTCCGGTCTCCGGATCCACGCGTTTGTAAAGCTTCCCGAACCCGTCATAACCGTCGGCATGCAGGAAGCCGCGGCAGGAACCGAGCAAAGTCGCGGCGTGCTCGCCTTTACGATCGGGCGAATACATGTAGAAGGCGGCGGGCGGCGCCGTCGAACCCCAGGGACGCTCGTCGCGAACGACGACCCATAGCCGGCCCGTCTTCGTCTTGCCGAGGCCAGGCGCAAGCACCGGGACCGACGTGTCATCGGCATGAACCGTCGGTCCGGCGCGACAATGTCGTCCGATCGCCTCGGCCAGCGAGCCGAGCAGGAAAGCCAGAGAGCCGATCCAGTCGGCCAGTGTGGAGCGGTCGAGATCGACGCCGGCGCGCGCGTAGATCCCGCTTTGCCGATGCAGTGGCGCATGATCGCAATATTTAGAGACAATGACATGGGCGAGCAGCGCCGGTCCCGGCCGGCCCCGCTCGATCGGCAGTGGCGGCATGGGCGCCTGCACGATCGTCTCGCAGGCGCGGCAGCTCATCTTCGGCCGGACATGCACGACGCGCTTGAAGAAGGACGGGACGTATTCCAGCACTTCCCGTTCGTCTTCGCCGATCTTGCTGAACAGCGCGCCGCCACAGCATGGGCAGGAACAGGCCGGTTCGTGAACGACGATCTCGCGCGGCAGATGATCGGGCAAAGGCTTGCGGCCGGGCTTTTCACGCTGCCCCTTGCCGCGGGATGCCGGTTTGGCCGCGGCTTCCGCGTCCTCCCGAGCCTCGCTTTCGGCCTGGCCCTCCTCGAGATCGCCGATCAGAAGCTCCAGCTGCTCAATTTCGGCGTCGAGCTTTTCCGAGGAGCGGCCGAACCGCGCGCGCCGCAGAACGGCGAGCTGGGCCTTCAGCTTCTCGATATGCAGCGTCTTGGCGTAAATCTCCGCGTCGCGCGCCGCGATCTCGCGCCGCATCTCGGCCTGCAGGGCCGCCGCAAAAGCGCGCAACTCGCTGGGATCATGCGGCAAATCAGCTTGGGCCAGAGACATGTCTCTTCATAGCAAAAGACAAGCGTCCGCGCCATGAACGGCTAAAAGGGATCACGCGATGATCACAGAAGTTTCGGCGGCGCGATCTCTTCCGGCGCAACCGTCCGCCGCCAATCGATGCCTTCAACGAGGAGCGCCAGTTGCGCCGGCGTCAGTTTCAACGAACCATCCACGATAGGGGGCCATACGAACTTGCCCTTTTCGAGTCGCTTGGCGAACAGACAGAGCCCGGAGCCGTCCCAGGTCAAAATTTTCAAATAGTCCGCCCGCTTGCTCCTGAAAATGAACACGCCACCGGAAAAAGGATCGGCCTTCAGCACTTGCGCGACTTCCGCCGACAATCCGTCAAAACCTTTCCTCATGTCTGTCGGCCGGCAAGCCAGGTAAACCCGGACGTTGGGCGCCATTTGGAGCATCACAGCTCCTTCATGGCTGAGAGCACAAGGCGCAACGCCGCCTCATTGACGTCAGCGTCGACGCTGACGCGAGCGCCATTTCGCAGGCTGATCTCAATCACGCCGCGAGGGGCCGGGACTTTTGCCTCACGCAGCGGCTTTCTCGACGGCTTTGGCGGCGGATCTTGCGTTCGCGCCGGGACCGCATGGTCAATCGTCAATTTATGAGCGGGTCCGGCCGTCTCCTTGCCGCCGGTCTGCGTCGTCACTTCGACCGGGACAAACGTCATCGGCCTGCTGGGCGCCGCCAAGGCCCGGCGGCGATCCGGCCAGCCTTCTTTAGCTCGTTTCAACCATTTGAAAATCAGATTGGCGTTGAGACCGTGCCGACGCGCAACCTCCGCGACAGACGCATGCGGCGCGCGAGCCTCGGCGACGATTCGCTGCCTTTGCTCGAGGCTCCATGATCGACGGCCGCGCGCGTCAACTTTGAAAACTTCACCTCCACCCTCCAAATCCACTCCCGCTGGCGTCCGCATCGCAATTGGTGTCCACTCGATATCAGGTGGACACCTAACCAAACTTCCACAGGTCGCGGTAGGCGGTCATCATCGTACGCTTACTGGCAAGCTCGCTGGGTTCACCCTGCTGTTCGAGGCCTTGGTGCTGGCCATGGCCCGCCAGACGACCTTCGCCGCCGTGGCCGAACTGGTCGGCCGCTCCTGGCATCGCGTCCACGCGATCTGTTCGCGCTATGTCGATCTCGCTCTGGCCGAGGCCGATCTGTCGGCGGTGAGCGCCGTGGCGATCGACGAAACCTCCGGCCGGCGCGGCCACAACTACCTGACCATCGCCGCCGATATGGACGAACGCAAGGTGGTGTTCGTCACCGAAGGCAAGGACGCCAAGACCGTGGCCGCCTTCGCCGAATACCTGGTCGCGCACAAAGGTCCGCCCGGCAGGCCAGGTCCGATCGGTGAGCATCGACATGTCGCCGGCCTTCATCAAAGG
>JBKQRA010000135.1:0-19271 GCA_052144065.1 Methylovirgula sp.
CGCCCTTGGCGCCCATCTCGACTGCCGATGAGGTGAGGCCCGCCGCGCCCATGTCCTGGATCGCGACGACGGCGCCAGATTTCATCAGCTCGAGACAGGCTTCGAGCAGCAGCTTTTCCGAGAAGGGATCGCCGACCTGCACGGTCGGGCGTTTCTCCTGCGCATCCTCATCGAAAGAAGCCGACGCCATGGTCGCGCCATGGATGCCGTCGCGGCCCGTTTTCGAGCCCAGATAGACGATCGGATTGCCGACGCCGGTCGCCTTTGCGTAGAAGATCTCATCCTTCTTGGCGATGCCGACCGCCATCGCATTGACGAGAATATTGCCGTCATAGCCCTTGTTGAAATGGGTCGATCCGCCGACCGTCGGCACACCGAAACTATTGCCATAGCCGCCGACGCCGGCAACGACGCCCGAGACGAGATGGCGGGTCAGCGGATGCTCGGGCGAGCCAAAACGCAAGAGATCGAGACAGGCGACCGGGCGCGCGCCCATCGTGAAGACATCGCGCAAAATACCGCCGACACCCGTCGCCGCGCCCTGATAGGGCTCGATATAGGACGGGTGATTGTGGCTCTCCATCTTGAAGACGCAGGCGAGCCCGTCGCCGATGTCGATCACCCCGGCATTCTCGCCCGGGCCTTGGATGACATGCGGGCCCTTGGTCGGCAGCTTGCGCAGATGCAGGCGCGAGGATTTGTAGGAACAATGCTCGTTCCACATCGCCGAGAAGATGCCGAGCTCGGTGAAGCTCGGCACGCGGCCGATCAGCTTTAGGATGCGCTCATATTCGTCCGGCTTGAGGCCGTGCGCTGCGACGAGGTCTGGCGTGATGGCGGGGTCTGTGACTGTGCTTAGCAAGGCGATGCACTCAAACCGGAGCGGCGAGTTTTGCCGAGGCGAAATTTTCCATGAGGCTCTTGAACATGCCGCGCCCATCGGTGCCGCCGACGAGCGGATCGATCAGATTTTCGGGATGCGGCATGAGCCCCAGCACATTGAAATTCTCCGAATAGATGCCGGCGATGTCGTTCACCGAGCCGTTCGGATTGGCGGCGCCGCCGACGACCCCTTTTTCATCGGCGTAGCGGAAGGCAACGCGGCCATCACCTTCAAGCCGTGCCAGCGTCTCACTGTCGGCTTCGTAATTGCCTTCACCATGCGCGATCGCAACCTTGATGATCTGCTGCGGACGATACTGCGCGGTGAAGGCGGTATCGGTGCGCTCAACCCGCAGATGCTGCATGCGGCAGATGAATTTGAGATCGCGGTTGCGCATTAAGACGCCCGGCAAGAGCCCGCTCTCGCACAAGATCTGAAAACCGTTGCAGATGCCGAGCACGAGGCCGCCCCTCGCCGCATGCGCGCGCACCGCGTCCATCACCGGCGCGCGCCCGGCGATGGCGCCGCAACGCAGATAATCGCCATAGGAGAAACCGCCCGGCAGCACGACGAGATCGGTGCCCACCGGCAGCTCATGTTCGGCGTGCCAGACCAAAGACGGCTTGGTGCCGGCAATTTCGGCGAGTGCGCGTGCGACGTCGCCTTCGCGATTGGAGCCCGGAAAGACGATGACGGCGGCGCGCATGTCTTGTGCCTTGATGTCTTGTGCCTTGGTCAAGCTAGTCTGGAAACTCGATCCGGTAATTCTCGATCACCAGATTGGCGAGCAGTTTTTCGCATGCCGGCTTCAGCGCGGCTTCGGCCTTGGCGCGATCCTCGATCGTCAGCTCGATGTCGAAGACCTTGCCTTGGCGGACACTGTCGACCCCAAAGATATCGAGGCTCTTCAAGGCACCTTCAATGGCCTTGCCTTGCGGATCGAGAATGCCTTGCTTCAAAGTGACGATAACGCGCGCTTTCACGGCTGCTGCAGCCCCGCTCCATGGCCGTGCGGACGGCCCCGGTGATGATGAGCAAGCCCTAATGGCAACGGCCCGCCTGTGCAATCGTCCCGGCGCCCGAGAACGCCATTCTCCCGAAGATTTCCCGTGGCTCGACACCCAGAAGATGCCGGAAAACAAAAACCCGCCCTCAGGGGCGGGTTCATGTCGTTTCGCGTTGCCGCAGGCCTTACTGCTGGACCAGCTTCGGGCCAGGCGCGCGCGGCACTTCATTCTCCTGGAGAATGCCGAGGCGGCGCGCCACTTCCGTATAGGCCTCGACGAGGCCGCCCATGTCGCGGCGGAACCGGTCCTTATCGAGCTTGTCGTTCGATTTGATGTCCCACAACCGGCAGGAGTCCGGGGAGATCTCGTCGGCGACGACGATACGCATCATGTCGCCTTCCCACAGCCGGCCGCATTCCATCTTGAAATCGACAAGACGGATGCCGACGCCGAGGAAGAGGCCGGTCAGGAAATCATTGACGCGGATGGCCAGCGCCATGATGTCGTCGATCTCCTGCGGGCTCGCCCAGCCGAAGGCGGTGATGTGCTCTTCCGACACCATCGGGTCGTTGAGCTGATCGTTCTTGTAGTAGAATTCGATGATCGAGCGCGGCAGCTGCGTGCCTTCCTCGAGCCCGAGGCGGGTCGAGAGCGAGCCAGCGGCGACATTGCGCACGACGACTTCGAGCGGGATGATTTCGACTTCGCGGATCAACTGCTCGCGCATGTTGAGGCGGCGAATGAAATGCGTCGGAACGCCGATGTCGTTCAGATTCTGAAAGACGAATTCGGAAATCCGATTGTTGAGGACGCCCTTGCCATCGATGACTTCATGCTTCTTGGCATTGAAGGCGGTGGCGTCGTCCTTGAAATGTTGAATAAGCGTGCCCGGTTCAGGACCCTCATAGAGGACCTTGGCCTTGCCTTCGTAAATGCGCCGGCGGCGGTTCATGGGGATTAACCGTGGCTTGAGAGGATCCATTGGTGGCCCTGGCTCCTTAGAGAATAGCCCGGCCTTGTTTCAATCGAATTCGCAAGGCTGGGCAGCGAGGGGTTGCGCTTTTGGCGGCGCCGTGGGTCCGGAAGCGTCCTAGCTCTTTCCGGAAAGGGAGACAAGCCGATAGGCCGGGACCCTATCGGAAAGCGCCGGGCTCCACAACGCAATGGAAATCGGCGATTTTATATTAGTGTTTACAGAGCCTTACGGAAGAGGCCCGGCTCGAACGGCAGCTTTGCCGGTAAGGATTTGGGCGAATCGCCTGCGGCCGGCATCGGTGCCGGCGCGGCTCGCGATGAGTGGTATATAGTGGCAGCCGTCGAAAAGATCAAAATGCACCGTGTTTCTTGCTTGATCCAAGGCGGAAGGCACGGGCGTCATGGGACTAAGGTCAAGTTCGCCCGTGGCCAAGATCGGCGATCGGCGCTAGAATTTTGATGTGAATTTCACGCTGCCGGATTGAGTGGAGAGCCTTGCGATGACGACATTTGACGAGCGCGAGAAAGCCTTTGAAGCCAAACTCGCGCATGACGAGGAGCTCAAATTCAAAGCAACCGTCCGCCGCAACAAATGGCTCGGCCTGTGGGCAGCCGAAAAGCTCGGCAAGAGCGGCGCGGACGCCGAAGATTATGCGGCCGATGTGATCGCTGTGGAGCTCGAAGAGCAAGGCGACGAAGGCGTCTTCAAGAAGCTCCGGGCCGATTTCGACGCGGCCTCCGTCACCCTCTCGGATCATCAGATCCGCCGCGAAATGGACGCGCTTTTCGCCCAGGCGACGGAAGAGATCATGGCTGTGGCCGCCGAGGCGAAGTCGCAAGGCTACAAGCACGATCATTGAGGTCGTGCAGCGCCAGTCTCTGCTAAAGGCTGCAACCCTTCCTTTAACTCTTGGCTTCAAAGCTTGCTTATGAAGCCGTCGTCCAAACATGCTGTCGAGAAAGCCGCCGAGAAAGCCGCTTCTTGGCCGCCGCCTCTGAGCGTCGGCCCTGCCGCGGCCGATCTCGCAGCGGCCGGCGAAGCCTGGCTCCGCTATCTGGGCGGCGAGCGGCGCGCCTCGGCGCATACGCTTTCGGCCTATCAGCGCGACTTGACGCAATTCCTGCAGTTTCTTGCCGTCCACCTCGGCAAACTGCCGAGCCTGCCGCTGCTCGCCAAACTGGGGACCGCGGATCTGCGCGCCTTCCTCGCGATGCGCCGGCAGAAGGGAACCGGCAGCCGCTCGCTGCTGCGGCAGCTTTCGGCGCTGCGTAGCTTTGCCCGCTATATCGAACGCAATCATCAGTGCCGCGTGACGGCCTTCGCCGGTCTGCGCAGCCCGAAACAGGCGCGGAGCCTGCCGAAGGCCCTGCCCGCCTCGGCCGCCCGCGCCGTCGTCGATCAGGATTCGCGGGCCGGCGAGGACCGGCCGCAATGGGTGCTCGCGCGCGATGCCGCGGTGCTGTTTCTGCTTTACGGCGCAGGGCTTCGCATTTCCGAAGCACTGAGCCTTACCCGCGCCGAAGCGCCGATCGGCGAGCGCGACCAGCTGACCATCACCGGCAAGGGCGGCAAACAGCGCTCCGTCCCGATCATCGCGCCGGTGCGACGCGCCATCGAAGCCTATCTCGAACTCTGTCCCTTTGTGCTTTCGCCCGACGGCGCGCTTTTCCGCGGCGCCAAGGGCGGACCGCTGTCGCCGCGGATCATCCAGCTCGCCGTCGAGCGGCTGCGCGGCGCACTGGGGCTGGCCGAGACGGCGACGCCGCATGCGCTGCGTCATTCCTTCGCAACTCATCTCCTCGGCCGCGGCGGCGATCTCCGCACCATCCAGGAATTACTGGGCCACGCGTCGCTCTCGACGACGCAGATCTATACAGCGATCGACTCGAAACGATTGGCGGAAGCCTATTTCTCGGCGCATCCGCGGGCTAAATGATGTGTCGCCGGCTCCGCTTCGGCGGCAGCATGCGCCAATTTCGCGAATGCGCCGCTTCAGCCGCATGAGATATGTCGACCGATGCGGTCCTCATGTCACACATCATTTTAGCTTTGCTCATTCACCGCAGGTCGCGTCCGGCTTATCCCGAACGGCACTGCTCGGATCAGAGACGAATAACTGTCAATTTGCTCCGCGATCGAGCCTGCCTTGGATCCTGGCGACCCCGGCCTGGGCGCAGGCTTCGTCCTCCGTGCTGAAGGGTGCTCCGCTCACACCGATCGAGCCGACCGTCTCTTTTCCGGCCTTTATCAGCACGCCGCCGGGAAGAAACAAAAGGTCGGTCGAGCCTCCGCCGACATTGCCGATTCCCACCGGATTTTTTGAGTTGAGGAACTTGATCACGGCGCTGGAGCTGTCGACACCAAACATCGGCCCCATGCTTACGATCGTATAGGCCTTTCTGAACGAAAACCGTTGTGAATGAATCGGACTGCCGTCGCCGCGCGCTTGCACTTTGACGACGCCGTCCGTGTCCACAACGGTCACCGCGACTTTGTAGCCCTTCGCATTGCAGACCTGAATAGCTTCGTTGGCCGCATCCATCGACAAAGCAAGAGACAATGGCGCAGCGACGGGAATAGTTTGCGCGCGCGCCGACGAAAGCGGGGCCGATGCCGCAATCGCAAAAGCGATCGAGAGGCGAAGGCACGTTGTGAATCCGAAGAACACTGGCTTTGAGTAGATTGGGGACCTGTCATTCATGACGTTCTCCTCGCGTTGTGGGGCTCGCAATATCCGGTTTGACGGGCGTGCTTTACTCACTTGTAACGGCGTAACGGATTCTCGTAGGGATTTTTCCAAAGCGATTTCAGATGGCGGGCGGCGAAGACATCGGTCCATTTGTTTGATCCGAAGTTTTGCGTGAGCGATTTTTCCCAAACCGCCGATGACGCAATGCTCTTCGCGCGCTCCTCGCTTTTTGGATAGACTTGCGTCATCCTCGCCCACTGCGGAGCGCGAATGTTTTTTTTGCGCTTCACTGAGCAGGAAGCTGTCCGAGAAAATCGATCTTGCCGATCTCGACGCCATTGTGGCGCAGGATTGCGTAGGCGGCTGTCACATGGAAGAGCATGTTCGGTATGGCGAAGCCGATCAGATAGCCATCTCCATGGAAGGAAACGTCCCGGCCAAAAAGTTTCAGCGTGATCGCGCATGTCTCCGAGCCGTCGATCTGCTTGGGATCTGTCGCGCGAATGAATTCAAGCGTCGCAGCAATCCGATCATGCAGTTCGCCGAAGGACTTTTCTGTGTCTTCATGGGAAGGCGCCTGCGTTCCAGACAGCCGGGCAACGGCATTCTTGGCGAAGTCGCAGGCGAGCTGGACCTGGCGCGTGAAAGGGAACATGTCCGGATAAAGCCGGGCACTCAGAAACGCCGATGGCTCGATTTCGCGGCTCAGAGCATGCGTCTCGACTTTGGCGAGCAGGAGCGAAAGTGCGGTGAGATATTGCTCGAACAGCGGCAAGGATGCTTGCGACATGGTCAGCGACATCGCGTATCTCCATAGTGCTTGAAGGGTCGGCAAGAAAGTGGGGCTGATACAGGCGGCAAACCGCCGACGCGAAACTCAGCCCCTGGCGATCGCCTCTTTGAGCTGGTCATTGGTCATCGCCTGACCGTCGAGATTCCAAGCGCCATCCACGGTGTGGACGACATTGACATAGATGGCCGGCTTTGGTTGCTTGGCGCCGGACAGTTCATGGATGATCTCAGTCGCTTCGGCAAAATATCCTCTCTGAACATTTTTGTCGGCGAAGGCGAAAGAAGGGACTTTCCATTCAACCCAGGCGCCGGAAAACTCCGTCCCACCCGAGAAGGTGTGCGCCTTGGGAAGAACATGGACCTGGGCAGTCACATTCGGCGTCATGACCTTATTGCCGACCAAGCCGTGCCATTTCAGCATTGCGTCGGTGAGGCGGACGACGGCCGGCTTTATGGCTTCGTTCAGCAGAACGCCTTCGGTCAGGGTGAGCGTAAGCGGCATGTCCGATATCCTCTATGGTTGCAGCCTCACATCGGACTGCTTATAACGAGCGTTATGCAGAAGAATTGGCATAACGATCGTGATGTCGTCAAGCGGTAAATTACGACCGTTATGTGAATGAGACTCTGAGATGGCACATCGGGCAGAACAGAAGGAAGAAAGCCGGGCGCGCATTCTAGCGAGCGCCGGACGAGGCTTTCGCACCCTGGGCTATGGCGGACTGGGTATCGACGGATTGGCCAAGGAGGCGGGCGTAACCTCCGGTGCGTTCTATGCGCATTTCAAGTCCAAATCGGCGGCCTTCAAGGAAGCGGTAACGGCAGGATTGCAGAACCTGCACGGGGCCGTCCTTGCTCTGCGGGAAACTTCAGGCTCCCGCTGGCGCCGACAGTTCATCGACTTCTATATGAGCGACCGCCGGACTTGCGATCTCGGGGAAAGTTGCGCGCTCCAAAGCCTCTCTGGCGATGTGGCCCGGGCGGGCTCCGACGTGCGCGAAGCCTATGAGCAGGAGTTTCGCAAGATCGTCACGGCTGTCGCCGATGGCCTTGATAGCGAATCCGCCAAGCAGCGCCGAGCAGATGCAATCGTTCTTCTCACCCTCCTCGCGGGAGGCGTCTCGCTCGCCAGAGCCGTAAATGATCCGGCGCTCGGAGAGGAAATCGCCCGTGCCATAAAAAGTGCAGCTCTGCGACTCACAACAGTACAGCGAGATCAGTAGCGGCACGCTGGGGCTGGCCGAGACGGCGACGCCGCATGCGCTGCGTCATTCCTTCGCCACTCATCTCCTCGGCCGCGGCGGCGATCTCCGCACCATCCAGGAATTGCTGGGCCACGCGTCGCTCTCGACGACGCAGATCTATACAGCGATCGACTCGAAACGATTGGCGGAGGCCTATTTCTCGGCGCATCCGCGGGCCCGATGACTAAAATTCAGCGGGGCAAAACGACGATTCTTAGCGCTTCTTCCCAAAACAGCATGGAACCTTTTGAAAGCAATTGCGTTTTTTATTAGCGTAGCTTGGCAATAAGCGAGCCCCACAGGCCTTGGCGATCGGCCCCGATCGCACGAGCAGCCACGCCAATCCGAGCGGGAGCCCAAGGATGAGTTTCGAGGATTTGGCAGTCGTCTGTACCGAGACGCTCTTGCCCTTCACAGGATCGACGTCCAGCCTCCAAACCCCACCGGACTTCCTCGATAAGCTTCCCGTTGCGATCTACGCCTGCGACGCCGAGGGGCGGATTCTTTGGTTCAACCAGCTGGCCGCCGCATTATGGGGCCGCATGCCGCGGATCGGCGAGGACGGTGACCGTTTTTGCGGATCGTTCAAGGCCTATGTCGGCGACCGTCTGATCGCCCGCAACGAACTGCCGATGGCGACGGTGCTTCGGACCGGCCGGCGCGTGCGCGGCTTCGAAGGCAGGCTCGAACAGCCGGACGGAACCTTCGTCTGGGTGTCGCTCCACATCGATCCGATGGAAGACGATGCCGGCACGCGCGTCGGCGCCATTTGCTGCTTCCATGAAATGCCGTCGCCGCGCCGGGCCGATACGACATTTTACGAACAGGAACGCCTCGCCCAGACCTTCGAACATGCCGGCATCGGCATCGTCGAGGTCGACGCCGAAGGGCGTCTTTTGCGCGTCAATTCCAGGCTCGCCGATCTCATGGGCTATGCCCCGGAAGAATTGCTCGGCAAGGTGATCTTCGCTGAAAGCCATGAGGCGGATGCGGAAGCCGATCGCGCGCAGTTCCGCCGCCAGGTCGCGGGCGAGATCGACCGCTATACGATCGAAAAGCGGATCAAAACCAAGGCCGGCGGCTATTTCTGGGCCTCCGTCACCTCGTCCAGCGTCTGCGATGCCGACGGCCGATTCCTTTATGCCGTGCGCGTCGAACATGACATCACCGAACGCAAGCGCGGCGAGCAGGCGGCTCAGCGGCTTGCGGCGATCGTGGAATCCTCTGCTGACGCCATCATCAGCAAGGATCTCAATGGCATCATGACAAGCTGGAACCGCGGCGCCGAACATCTCTTCGGCTACACCGCCGAAGAAGCTGTCGGCCGGCCCGTCACAATATTGATCCCAGCGGACCTGCTCGATGAAGAGCCGGACATCCTCTCCCGCGTTCGGCGCGGCGAGCGCATCGAACATTGTCAAACCGTACGGCAGCGCAAGGACGGAACCACAGTCAATATTTCTCTGACTGTGTCGCCGATCCGCGATGGGCAGGGTCGCATCGTCGGCGCCTCGAAGATCGTCCGCGACATCACCGAGCAAAAGGAAGCCGAAGCCAAGCTCCGCGAGAGCGAGCGTCGGCTGCAGGAATTGCTCGCCGCCATTCCGGCCGCGATCTATACCACCGATGCCGAGGGCAAAGTCACCTATTTCAATGAAGCCGCGGTCGATCTCGCGGGACGCACGCCGACGATCGGCAGCGATGAATGGTGCGTCACCTGGAAACTCTATCGCCCCGATGGCTCGCCGCTGCCGCATGACGAATGTCCGATGGCGCTTGCGCTCAAGGAAGAGCGGCCGATCCGCAACACGGAAGTCATCGCCGAGCGGCCCGACGGTGTTTGCATCCCAGTCATCCCCTATCCGACGCCGCTGCGCGACGCGGAGGGAAACGTCGTCGGCGCCATCAACATGCTGGTCGATGTCAGCGAGCGCAAGCAGGCCGAAACGCAGCAGCGGATCTTGCTCAATGAGCTGAACCATCGCGTCAAGAACAATATGCAGATGTTGCAATCACTGTTGCACACGGCATCGCGGCAGACGGAAAACGGCGAAGCCCGTCGGGTCCTGTCCGAAGCAAGCGGCCGAATTGCCGCCATGGCAGCGGCGCAGCGCATTCTCTATGGCACGACTGAAGCCACACGTTTCAATGCGCAGGACTTCCTCGACTCCGTCTGCGACAGCGTTCGGCAGACCTATTCGACCGAGGCAAAGATTACCTGCGAGGCCGGCGCGATCGAACTCTCGAACGATGTCTCCATGCCGCTTGCATTGATTTTGAACGAGCTGCTGACCAATGCGCTCAAATATGGCGCCAATGCCGATGGCGAGGTCAACATTCGGATCGGATTGACAAAGGAAGTCGAGTCGTTTCTGCTCTATGTCGAGGATGATGGTCTAGGCTTCGATCTCGAACAGGCGCGCAGCCGATCATCCGGCCTCCGGCTGGTTCAAGGACTCGCCCGGCAACTCCACGGTCGCTTCGAGGTGACCACTAGTCCCACCACCCGCTGCAGTTTGTATTTCGCATAATTGCGGGCCCGCTTTCATGCATCGTGCATAAGCAGTCTTGACGCACGCCGGTCGGTGTCGCAGCGCCGCGCCAGCCGGGCAGCTGGTTGGCTGCAAAAACCCTATACGATGGATCGGCTCCTCGAGACGACCCGCAGGATGCTGAACACGCTCGGCGGCAAGCGCGGCTAACGTGTCACGCACGCGTCATCTTTTGGGACTTCGATCGCTTGCGTAAGCAGCGCCGAGGAGATGCCCATGGCCGAACATTTCGATGCGATCATCATCGGCGCCGGCCAAGCTGGCCCCGCGCTCGCCAACCGATTGACCAAGGCCGGCAAGACCGTCGCCTTCATCGAACGCGGCCGCTTCGGCGGCACCTGCGTCAACACCGGCTGCATGCCGACGAAGACGATGGTCGCAAGCGCCTATGCGGCGCACCTCGTCGCGCGCGCCGCCGACTATGGGGTCATGATCGATGGCAAAGTCACGACCGACATGGCGCGCGTCAAGGCCCGCAAGGACAAGGTCGCCAATACGGCCTCGAGTAATGTCGAGAACTGGCTGAAAGGCATGGAGCGCTGCACGATCTATCGCGGCAGCGCCCGGCTGACCGGACCGCAAAGCGCCGAGGTCAATGGCCAGAGTCTGAAGGCCGATATGATCTTTCTCGACGTCGGCGCAAGAGCCATCGTGCCGTCCATTCCCGGCATCGAGAGCATCCCCTTTCTGACCAATGAAACAGTCATGGATCTCGATCATCTGCCGCCGCATCTCATCATTCTCGGCGGCAGCTATATCGGGCTCGAATTCGCGCAGATGTACCGTCGCTTCGGCGCCAAGGTCACGGTGATCGAGGCCGCGCCGCGCCTGCTGCCGCGCGAGGACGACGATATTTCGCAGGCGATTTACGAGATCATTGATGCCGAAGGCATAGCGCTGCATCTCGACTCGAAATGCGCCGGGCTTTCGAAAGAGGGCGAGATCATCATCGCGCAGGTCGCGACCAAGACCGGGACGATCGAAATTTCGGGCAGCCATCTTCTGGTCGCGATCGGGCGCAAAACGAACACCGATGGCCTTGGCTTAGAGGCCGCGGGCGTATCGCTCGACGCGCATGGCTATATCGCGGTCGACGACAGGCTGCGGACAAATGTCCCGTCGATCTATGCGCTCGGCGAATGCAATGGGCGCGGCTTCTTCACCCATACGGCCTATAATGATTATGAAATCGTCGCCGCCAATCTGCTCGACGGCGAGGACCGGCGCGTCACCGACCGCATCGTCACCTATGGGCTCTTCATCGATCCGCCGCTCGGCCGCATCGGCATGACGGAAGAGGCGGCGCGCGCCACCGGCCGCAAACTTCTTTTGGGCAAACGGCCGATGACCCGTGTCGGCCGCGCTGTCGAAAAGGGCGAGACGCGGGGCTTCATGAAAGTCATCGTCGATGCCGAGACGAAAAAGATTCTCGGCGCGGCGATCCTCGGCACCGGCGGCGACGAGGCGGTGCATTGCATCACCGCCATCATGTATGCCGATGCGCCCTATACGGTGCTGCAACGCGCGGTGCAGATTCATCCGACCGTGTCAGAGCTGATCCCGACGATGCTCGGCGAGATGCAGGAGCTTTAGGCAGTCCTCACTCCGGCCCGGACTCCAGCACAGCGACCGTCTCCTCATTGACGAAGGCCGAAAGCGCCAGCAAAAGCGCGAGACCAGCGACCCCCGCGCCGAGCAAAGGCAGCTTGGCATAGCCAAAGCTCTGGCCGCGCGCGATCACAAAGCGGCGAAGCGGAGCTTGACTTGCGGACGCGCTAACGCACGACCTTCCGATACAAATGCCATGTCGCATGGCCGAGCACCGGCACGACGACGATCAGCCCGACCAGGGCCGGAAGCGTCGCGAGGATGAGACTTGCGACAACGACCAGCGCCCAGACGAGCATGGGCATGGGGTTCAGCCACACGGCACGAATCGATGTCCTGACCGCCGTAATGACGCGCACATGCCGATCGATCAGCAAAGGAAAAGAGACGACGCTGATCGTGAAGACGCCGAGCGCGAAGATCAGGCCAACGCCGCAGCCAAGGCCGATCAGCGCCCATCCGGCCGGCGTCGTGAAGACATCTTTGATAAAGACTGCCGTTGACGTCGGCATGACCAGACCGAAGATCGCAAGATAGATCGCCATCGCGGCGGCGAGCCAAAGCACGAAGATGCCGATCAGGAGCAGGCCGAGCTTGATGATCGCGGCAAAAGAGGGCGAGCCGAACACGCCGAAGGCATCGCTCCAGGAGACGGGCTGTCCTGCTTCCTGGCGGCGGCTCATTTCATAGAGGCCCGCCGCAGCGAAAGGCCCGATGAGCACGAAGCCGGAGAAAAGCGGGAAGATCAGCGGCAGGAGGCCGAGCCGCAGCGTGACATTGGCGAGAACCAGTCCGATCAAAGGAAAAAGCAGGCAGATGAAAATCACATCCGTCCGATAGGCCGCGAAATCGCGCAGGCCTTCGATGAGGCTCGTGCGAATGTCCGCGAGTGCGATGCGGCGAACCTCGGGCTCCGCGGTCTGTGCATCAACCTGCGGGTGCCAGAAAACGTCGCTAGCGGATTTCAATGCGTGCGCCGTCACAGAGATCTGGCCGGCGCTCCATTCGACGGGATTTCGGATCGTCATTTCGGTTCCTCCCGAACGCTTAAGTCCGAGAAGCCGCGACCACCGAAGGCTGACGCGTTCATTCATCAGTCACGAGCGACCCGCGACCTCAAAGATAAATCATAGGCCTCCTGGCCTTTGAAGTCATCCGTTCTGGAAACGCGGAACGACACGAGCAAGCCAGAGCTTCAGTCTAAATATCTTTTGCCTTCGGCACGCGCGCCAATTCCTTCACGCAGCGATGCAGATCGCCAAGATCGCGGTGCAATTGCTCAAGCGCGAAGCCAAGCGCGAAGACGCGCTCGACCTCATGCTCCGACAAAGTGCGGGTAAAACCTTCCTTGCGCAAAGCGGCAAATTCAGCGGAGAAAACTTCGTAGGCAGCATCGAGGTTTTCGAGCGAGGGCGGCAGCTTGCGTGCCATCAGTGCGGCAGAGCAGTCGCGCAAATTCTTGGCGGTGCAGCTCGCGACCCTGTCGAGTAGCGGATTGAGCTTGGCGCCGAAAGGCTCGGGCAAAGGCGCGCCGGCGGCCCGCCCGATGATGACGAGATCGTGACGCAAGCGCAGCAGCGTGCGCGACAGCGAGGCATGATCGGATTCGATGGAAAAGGACGTCAATCGCTCGCGTTTGACCTCAGCGAGGATCGCCTGAAAGCTCATAATTGAAATGCCAAGATCATCCTGCAGCCGGTGCATCGATTCGATGTCGAGCATTTTTCGGAAGCCGGCCAGAAGCTCCGGCAAGACATCGGCGAAACGCTCGAGAATATGCGCGGCGGCTCCGATGGCGCGCGCATACGCCCGCTCCGGGAGGACGAGAATCGAGACCAGCAGCGCGCTGACGCCGCCGATCAGCACTTCGAGGACGCGATAGGCGCCGGACTCGATTGGACTCTGATGATACTCATTCGAGATGAAAAGGACGAGCACCGCCGTGAAAGGCGCGACGCGGAATTTGGAATCGAATGCCGCCAGAAGGGCGAGCGGCGCGACGCTGAGTACCAGAACGCCAATGAGCCCCACGGGCGTTCCATGCGGCACGATGAGCGCCACGGCGCTGGCATAGATCGCACCCCCGATCGTTCCGACGACATATTCCGTCGTCGCCTGCAACGAGGCTCCGATGCTGATCTGCGTCACCACGATCGCGGTGAGCACCGCCCAGAGGCCGCGCAGAGGAAAGGTCCAGAATTGCGCGAGCCCGTAAGCCAAAAGCGCGGCGAGCGTAATGCGCAGGCAAAAACGCAGCTGCGCCTTGTGATCGTGAAGGTCGGCGCGAAGCATCCGCCAGAGATTGGCAAGCGACATGTTGGCGTACGGCTTGGATCGAGGTTTTTGGCGAGAATGGGCGAATAGCGAAAAAAGGGAAGGCTTGCGGGCTAATATCCCACAAATTGATGCACGGCGGCTTCGACCGCCTTCTTCTGTGCCGGCGTCAGCTTGTTCAGGACGTCGTCGAGCCAGGGGTCCTTTTCGCCCGCGCCGCGGGCGAGAATGTGCCACTTCATCGCTTCGACCACATCCTGTTTGACGCCGCGCCCCGCGACGAGCAGCCGGGCGATGCGGTTCTGCGCGATCGGATTGTTCGCGGCTGCGGCCTTCAGAAACAGCCGCGCGCCGGCGGTCTCGTCCTTGCCGATACCGACGCCATTGAACAGCATGATCGCATATTCGACCTCGGCCGGAACATTGTTCTCTTTCGCCGCGAGCCCCATCCAATGCGCGGCGACGACATCGTCGCGCGCAACGCCGCGGCCGCTGCGATAGAGAAGCGCCAAAGCGTAGGCGGCCTCGGAGATGCCGAGTTCCGCCGCCCTGCCGAAATATTCGGAGGCTTTCTTGAAATCGGGATTGGCGCCGCGATTCTCAAGCTCCATCATGCCGAGATTATAGAGCGCGCCGGGATGGTTCTTCGCCGCCGCCTTGCGGAAGAGATCCGCAGCGCCGGGGATGTCCTTCTTTACGCCTTTGCCTTGCAGCTTCTCAAGGCCATAGGCGAACATCGACTGGGCATTGCCCTCTGCCGCGCCGGCCGCATACCAGCGCGCGGCTTCGGCATCGTCTTGCTTGACCCCAAAGCCCTGCTCGTAGAGCTGGCCGATGAGCGTCATCGCAGCGCCGTCATGCTTATTCGCGGCAATCCGCTTCATCGCTTCTTTCAGCGCGGTCTCGTAATAGCCACGCTGATAGGCGCCGAAGGCGAGATCGGCGTCGGGGGATGGCGGCATCGCGGGTGTCGCTTGCGCGGCAGGGGATTCCGGGGTCGGCAGGACGGGACCCGCGGGCAGCGATTGCGACGTCCGCGGCGAAGGAGTCGGCGAAGTCGGTGCCAATGTCGGAGGTGGCGGCGTCATGGATGGCGGCGTCAGCGTCAGATTTTGCGCGGCGGCGTGCGCCACGCCAAGCATCAGCGACAGGAGCAAAAGCGGCGTGAGATGCTGCATCGCGAGCCGCCTCATGGCGCAGGCTCAGGCGCGGCAGCAAGCGCGTCCATTGCCAAGCCGACAGCGGCTTTGACGCCGGCCTCATGCTGCCAGATGGCATCGCCGAGCGCGATGAAGTCGGCCCCGGACGCAGCGAGCGCCGGTACATCGGCAAGGTCGCGCGCATAAGCGACGCAAGGCACGGTGCAGATATCGGCCCACCAGGTCACACGTTCGAGGAGATCGGCGGGATTCTCATTTTCGTCCGGGCCGCCGAACATCACATAATCGACGTTCGATTCGCCGGCGGTCATCGCATCGTGCCGGCTCAAGAGGCCGGAGACGCCGACGATCCGCTCGCCTTTCTGCTTCGCCTTGTCGGGCTTCATCGCAGCGAGCGCGGCTTCAAGATCGGCTCCGGGCTTAGCCACATGCACGCCGTCGGCGTCGAAGCGGCCTGCGACGCTTGGATCATCGACGAGAAGAGCCGCATCATATTTCTGGGCAAGCGGCACGAGCGCGGTCATGATTTTCTTGATGTCGCTTCCCGCGAGCGGCTGCAGCCGCAGCCAGACGCAAGCGACATCGCCCGCCTGCAGGGCGGATTCGAGAAGCGGCGCGAAAGCCTGCGGCTCGGCAAGCGGCGGGGTAATCAAATAAAGGCGCGGCGGCGCGGCCTCAGCCATCGGTGCACTTCTGATCGTGAAGATCGATACGAGAAAACCCGTTTAGAATGCCGATGATTTTGGCGAAAGCGCGGTGGCGTCAGGCCGCGGCTTCGAGAGGCGCGGACCATTCGCCCAGAGCGGCGAGGCTATTCATCCGCGCCCGATGGGCAAAGGCCGCTTGCGCGGCCGGCACATTTTCAGGCTTGCCGGCCCAGGCCTTCTGCGCCGCAGCCTGCAAGGCGCGACCGTAGGAGAAGGTCACAGCCCAGGGCAGATTACCGATTTGATTGATCGCATCGAGATGCGCCGTCGCTTCGACGCCCGACTGACCGCCGGAGAGGAAGGCGATGCCGGGAACGGCCGAGGGCACGCAATTCTTCAAGAGGCGCACCGTCTGTTCCGCGACTTCCGAAACGCTCGCCTGAAGCGGCGCCTTCTTGCCGGGAACGACCATATTCGGCTTCAGAACGATGCCTTCGAGGAAGACGCGCTGCTCATAGAGCTCGGTGAAGACGCATTTCAGAACGTCTTCGGTCACCTCATAGCAGCGCGCCAGCGTATGGCCGCCGTCCATCAGCACTTCCGGCTCGACGATCGGGACGATATCAGCCTCCTGGCAGAGCGCCGCATAGCGGGCAAGCGCATGCGCATTGGCCTTGATCGCGGCCGCCGTCGGAATGCCGTCGGCGATGTCGATCACCGCACGCCACTTCGCGAAACGGGCGCCGAGCCCGTAATATTCTGCGAGCCGGCCGGCAAGCCCATCGAGCCCCTCGGTGATGGTCTCGCCCGGAAAGCCGGCCATCGGCTTGGCGCCGAGATCGACCTTGATGCCGGGGATGGAGCCAGCCGCTTCGATCAGTTTGACGAGCGGCGTGCCGTCGGCGGCCGACTGCCGGATCGTCTCGTCATAAAGAATGACGCCGGAGATATGCTCGTCCATGGCCGGACGGGTATTGAACATGAACTCGCGATAGTCGCGCCGCGTCTCGGCTGTCGAGGGAATGCCGATGGCATCAAAGCGCTTCTTGATCGTGCCGCCGCTTTCGTCCGCCGCTAAAATGCCTTTGCCTCTGGCGACCATGGCCTGAGCGACGCGCTCGAGCTGATCCAGGTTCACGCCCCTACTCCTCTCGCATCCGATACAGGTCCGCCGCCTTTGCGCGCGGCGCGCCGATCATAGGGTCCGGAAGTTGTTGCGCAGGGCCTCGACGCCCGGCAGCTGCTTGCCTTCGAGCCACTCGAGGAAGGCGCCGCCGGCCGTCGAAATATAGGTGAAGTCCTTGGCAGCATCGGCCTTGTTCAGCGCCGCGATGGTATCGCCGCCACCGGCAACGGATTCGAGCTGGCCCGATTGGGTGAGCCGCGCCGCCGCTTTTGCGACCGCCACAGTGCCCGCTTCGAAAGGCGGGATTTCAAAGGCGCCGAAGGGGCCATTCCAGACCAGCGTCCGCGTCGATTCGAGCAAGGCCTCGACCTTGGCGATCGACTTCGGGCCAATATCGAGAATCATATCATCGGGGCCGACATGATCGACATCGACGATCTTGGTCGGCGCATGGGCTGCAAATTTCGGCGCGACGACGACATCGACCGGCAGCACGACTTCGCAATTGGCGTCGGCCGCCTCGGCCATGATCTGCCGGGCGATATCGGCGAATTCCATTTCGCAGAGCGATTTGCCGATCGCCTTGCCCATGGCGGCGAGAAAGGTGTTCGCCATGCCGCCGCCGATCACCAGGCGATCGACGCGGCGCATGAGATTGCCGAGGAGTTCGAGCTTGGTCGAGACTTTCGCGCCGCCGACGACCGCCATGACCGGGCGCACCGGGCTCGTCAGAAGATTGGTCAGGATCTCTAGCTCGATCTGCATCGAGCGGCCGGCATAGGACGGCATCTTATGAGCGAGACCTTCGGTCGAGGCATGCGCCCGATGCGCGGTCGAGAAGGAATCGTCCACATAGACGTCGCCCAGCTTGGCAAGCGCATCGATAAAGGCCGGATCGTTCTTTTCCTCGCCTTTATGGAAGCGGGTGTTCTCGAGCAGCAGATAATCGCCGTCTGCCATGGCGGCGACCGCTTTTTCCGCCGTCTCGCCAATGCAGTCGGCGGCGAAGGCGACCGTCTTGCCGAGGCGCTTTTCGAGTTCGCCGACGACCGGCCGGAGCGAATATTTCTCGTCCGGTCCGTTCTTCGGCCGGCCGAGATGCGAAAGGATGATGACCTTGGCGCCCTTGGCCGCGATCTCGCGCAGATTGGGCAGGATCCGGTCCATGCGGGTGGCGTCCGCGACCTTGCCGTCCTCCATGGGCACGTTCAGGTCAACCCGGACCAGCACCCTTTTTCCCGCAAGTTGGGCGTCGTCAAGAGTGGGAAAAGGAGCCAAAGGCGCAGATCTCGTCATGCCAGCTTCCCCATTGCAACGGCGGTATCGGCCATCCGGTTGGAGAACCCCCATTCATTGTCGTACCAGGAAACGACACGAACGAAAGTCCCATCCATGACCCGCGTCTGATCGATGTGGAAAATCGACGAATGCGGATCGTGGTTGAAGTCGATCGAGACATTCTTCTCCTCAGTGAAGGTGAGAATGCCTTTCAATTGCTGCTCGGCGGCGCGCTTGATCGCGGCGGCGATTTCATCGGGCGTCGTCGCCCGCTTGGCGACGAAATGGAAATCGACGACTGAAACATTAGGCGTCGGCACGCGGATGGCGCAGCCATCGAGCTTTCCCTGCAGCTCCGGCAGGACGAGGCCAACGGCCTTGGCGGCGCCCGTCGAAGTCGGGATCTTGGACAGCGCCGCGGCGCGGGCCCGATAAAGATCCTTATGCATCGTGTCGAGCGTCGGCTGGTCGCCCGTATAGGAATGGATCGTCGTCATAATGCCCTTGTCGATGCCGATGGCCTCATTCAGCACCTTGGCGACCGGCGCGAGACAATTGGTCGTGCAGGAGGCGTTGGAGACGACGAGATGATCTCTCGTGATCTTGTGGTGATTGACGCCATAGACGACCGTGATGTCGGCGCCCTCGCCGGGGGCCGAGACGAGCACGCGCTTGGCGCCGGCGGAAAGCAATTGCGCCGCCTTGTCGCGCGCGGTGAACAGGCCGGTGCATTCCAGCGCGATGTCGACGTTCAGCTCTTTATAGGGCAGTTCGGCGGGGTTTTTGATCGCCGTCACCTTGATCGGTCCGCGCCCGGCGTCGATCGTGTCGCCGGCGACCGTCACCTTGTGCGGAAAGCGCCCATGCACCGAGTCGTAGCGCAGCAGATGGGCGTTGGTCTCGACGGGCCCGAGATCGTTGATGGCCACGACTTCGAGGTCGGTCCTGCCGGACTCGACGATATAGCGCAGCACGTTGCGCCCGATGCGTCCGAATCCGTTGATCGCCACTCTCAAAGCCATGGGAGTCTCCGTT
>JBKQRA010000136.1:0-33805 GCA_052144065.1 Methylovirgula sp.
CTCATCGTCGAGGCGCTGGCGCAGCCGCGCCGTCAGAAAGGCAAAGCCTTCGAGCAGCCGTTCGACATCGGGATCTTCGGCCTGGCGCGAGAGAAAGCCCGCGAGTTTCGGTGTCTCGCGCGCGAAAATCTCGCCCATTTCGCGCAGATAAGAGAGCTCATCCTCGTAATATTGATTGAGGGCCATCAGCTCCGCATCCGCAGTTTGCCGTCATCGCTGAGATCGGTCTGGAAACTCAACCGTTCCGAGCCGTCTTCCAGCGTCAGGGTCACGCCGATGTTGAAAGACAGCGACAGCGGATGCGTCGGGTCAGGCACATGCCGGACGCTCACGCCCGAAAGACGCGGCTCGAAATTTTCGATCTGCAGCTTGATCGCGCGTGCAATTGTCGTGATGGAATCTGGAAAATGGCTGGCGAGATCGTTGAAATCCGGCATGCCGTAGTCAGGCCGCGTCTCGCAACAGCCGGCATGGCTGTTCAACACGCCCTGAAGATTGCGCAATATGCTGTCGCCCACTGCGACGCGATCGATCTTGCCGGACCTGACCGGCAGAACCGTCCCGGCAGCCATCAGACGCTCGCACAGCGTTCGCTCACGCATAATCGGTCCGTACGATGTCACGATCATTTTCGGGCGAGGCAGGACCACTTATGTCCGCGCCCGACGAAAATGCTCTGGCCCGTGCCAGCTTTGGAAAAGCCCGACGGCCCGAGTAAATTCGGGCCGTCGATCTGCAATAAGCGATCAAGCCTTATCGAGCTTGCCTTTGAGCGTCAGGGTGAAATCGGCGCCCATATATTTGAAGTGCGGCTGCACGGCCATGCCGACGCGATACCAGCCAGGCTCGCCTTCGACATCTTCTACGGTGATCTGCGCCTTGCGCAGCGGCCGCCGCGAGCGCACTTCGGCCGAGGGATTTTCCTGGTCCGCGACATATTGGCGGATCCATTTGTTGAGCTCGCTCTCGAGCTCCGTCCGCGTCTTCCAGCTGCCGATGTTTTCGCGCTGCAGAACTTTGATGTAATGCGCGAGACGGTTCACGATGAACATGTAAGGCAGCTGCGTGCCGAGCTTGTAATTGAGCTCGGCTTCCTTGCCCTCTTCGCTGTTACCAAAGAACTTCGGCTTCTGCACCGAATTGGCAGAGAAGAAGGCCGCATTGTCAGAGCCTTTGCGCATCGTGAGCGCAATAAAGCCCTGCTCGGCCAGCTCATATTCGCGGCGGTCGGAGACCAGCACTTCGGTCGGCACCTTGCTCTGCTGCTGGCCCATGGCCTCGTAAGTGTGCACGGGCAGATTGTCGACGGCGCCGCCCGACTGCGGCCCGATGATGTTGGGGCACCAGCGGTATTTCGCGAAGCTGTCGGTAAGACGCGTCGCGAAGGCATAGGCGGCGTTGCCCCAAAGATAATTCGCGGTCTGGCCTTCCGCCTGCTCTTCGTAGTTGAAGGATTTGACCGGCGTGGAGCCCGCGCCATAAGGCAGACGCAGCAGGAAGCGCGGCGCAACGAGGCCCATGTAGCGGGCATCCTCGGACTCGCGGAAGCCATTCCATTTGGCGTATTTCGGCCCTTCGAAGATCGACTGAAGGTCCTTCAGATTGGCGACCTGCTCATAATTGTCGACGCCGAACATCTGCGGGCTTGTCGCGGCGATCATCGGCGCATGCGACATGGCGCCGACGCTTGCCATATATTGCATCAGCTTGACGTCTTGCGAGCTGGCGCTGAACTCGTAATTGGCGACGACGGCACCGACGGGCTGGCCGCCGAACTGGCCGAATTCGGCGGTGTAGATGTGGCGATAGAGGCCGGACTTCACGATCTCCGGGCTGTCTTCGAAATCGGTCAGCAGATCGTCCTTATTGGCATTGAGCATCTCGACTTTGATGTTCTGCCGGAAGTCCGTGTGATCGATGACGAATTTCACGCCGCGCCAAGCCGACTCGAGCTTTTGGAAATCCGCGTCGTGCATGATCGCGTCGAGCTGCTTCGACAGCTTATGATCGATCTGAGCGATCATGCTGTCGACCATTGCATTGTTGACCTTCTCGTCGCTGCGCGACGGCTTCAAGAGCTCGGCGACGAAAGCCGCAACGCCGCGGCGCGCGACGTCATAGCCTTCATCGGCGGGCTGCAGCTTGGTTTCCTGAAGAATGGAATCAAGCAGCGAAGCTTCGCCTTGCAGCGTCGTGGTCGGGACCGCACCCCCCTGCAGTTCGGCGTCGGACATAGAGACCTCCAAAATCGTTACAGCGAACAATGACTGATGGGTTGATTGGGCGGATCAGGACTTTGAAATCAATTCGTCGAGCAGGCGCTGGCGCGCGGTCTGATCTTCGAGGACATTCTGGATCGCCTTGCGGAAGGCCGGCACATTGCCGAGCGGTCCCTTCATGGCGACGAGGGCCTGGCGAAGTTCGAGAAGTTTGCGCAGTTCCGGCACCTGCTGGACGAGCTGCTCGGGCTCGAAATCGCGCAAGCGATCGAATTTGAGGCTCACCGAGAGCTTTTCGTCGGCCGATCCTTCGCCATCTTCGAGGCGGCTCGGAACCGCGAGATCAAGCGACAGGGACTGGCTCTTCAACACTTCGTCGAAATTATCCTTGTCGACGCTGATCAGCGGCCGCTCCTCGACCGGACGTTCATCGGTCTTCTGCGTGTAGTCGCCGACCAGCAGCAGCTTGAACGGCAGCTCCACCTCTTCCTTGGCGTTGCCGGTCGCCGGTTGGAACCGGATATTCACGCGCTCTTTCGGCGCGACGGATGTTTCCTTAGACACGGATCAACTCCTCACTTCTGCGCCAAATAATTTGGCGCGCCCCCCAAGCGGTGACCGCGATCGCCCGCATTGCTATCTCACCAGGCGTATCGCGGCGGCGGGATCGAGCCCCGCGAGCCGGACACGCGCAATATGAAGCGCCGCGAGGCGGTCGGCTTCGACGGCATATTTGACGGCTTCGGCATGGGTCAGCGCGCGCACGGCGATTTCCGCGGCGCGTACGGCGAGACTAGGCTCCCAGCCTTCGAGATTATGTTCGGTCGTCGCGCGGGTGAGCCCGATCGCGAGCGGCACCGCCATGGCGGTGAGATTGGCATCGAGACAGATTTGCGCTTCGAGCAATTGCAGGCTGAATCGCGCCCGCCCCCCGCCGGCCCGGCGCAATTCCTCGCTCAATATGGCGAAGGCGTCCGGCAGTTTGCCGGCACCGGCAAGCTGCAAGGCCGCCTTTGCGGGGCCAAGATCGGCGTCGCTCTTATTGGATGAGCAGTCGGAGGACGCCGCAAGGCTCGCCAGCCATTCGCGGGTGGCACCTGCCGCAAACGGCCGGCCGTCATTGAAGGCGAGGTCTTCTATGCCGCGCAGCCGTTGGATAAAGGCCGCGAGCTGGGCCGCGACGGCGGCTTTCGCCGCCTCGCCTTGCGCGCCGAATGTGCTCAAGCCGTCGAACACCATGCGCTGCGCGTCAAGATAGAAAGGCGCGGAGGCGATCAGGCTTTCAAGGGCGCGAATGGCGTCCTCATGCTTGCCGGCCTGTCGCATCGTATCAATGGCGGCGATGCGATCATGGGCAGGCGGCGGCAGCGCCGTCTTGCCGTTTTGCTGCGGCGGCAGCTGCGTGATGCTGAGCCAGGTCGCGGTACGCAACAGAACGAAGGAGCGCGGATCAAAGATGTTGGCGAGGCGCAGGGCTTCGGCGTGCTGGCGCATCGCCGTCTCTAGCTGCGAGACCGCGCGTTCGAGATCCGCCCCGGCGGCGATGCTTGGAGGCGCAGCAACAGTGACGGCCGGAGCCGCCGCGGGCGCAGACGGTGGAGGCGGCGGCGGCGCGGCAGGAGCTGTCCCCGATGACGCCGGCTCGGGGCTTTTTGTAGGTGCCTCGCTCGCCGCGGCCTGGGCTTCGGCACGTGCGGCACGTTCCGCCGCTTCCGCGATCATGCGCTTCGCCGCATCCACGTTCGGACGCAGCGCCCGCACCAATTCGCCGAAGGCGGCGTTTTCCTTGGTGAAGCGCTCATTCATGATGCGGTCGACGTCGTCGAGCGCTACGGAGGCCGCCACGATGGCTGGGGCGGCCGTGTCCTGCGCCTTCCATTCAGTGACGAGCGGAACGAGACGGCCGACGAGCCATTCGGCTGCGCCGACGCGCGCCCGTTCGCGCTTGGCCGGCGGTTGCATGGCGTCCCAATGGTCTTCGACCATATCGCGGAGAATCATGAGGCCCGTCGCAAGTCCGGGCCATTCTTCCTCGCGCGCCAGGCCGTAAACCAGCCAGACGCCAACCAAGAGATCCTTGGAGCGATGGGCGACGATTTTGCTGGCACCCTCGACGACTGTCCGCCAGTGCACGGCGCCCGGACCGTCGGCATCCATGCGGCGGATTTCGGTCTCAAGCGCTTCGAAGTCTGCATCCCGCCGGATGTCGACGCCAGCGGGCGCATCGGCACTGACCGGTTGCACGCCGATCGCTACCCGCGAGTCCGCGAACAGGGCCGAAGGACCTTCCGACATACGAAGACGCGCCTTCCCCAGCGTTGCAGTAAGCAGCGTGTGAGATGTCGCGCGTTTTGATGACATCTATATGAAGCGTGATGAAAACGGATTTGCCGCGCATTTCACTGAAACGGACTAGGTCATTGAACTGGATCGACTTCTTTTTTTCGCGCGGCTGCGGAGGCTTTATGTAAATGATGCAAAGGCGCGGCATTGCCGAGCGATCAACATTTCGTGCTCGGGTCAACCGATCTTGCCAAGCGATTGCAGATCACATTCGACCTGAAGAAAGGCCTTCGTCTTACTGTCGATAATGAGGTCGCCGGTAAAGGCGTAACCATGGTTCTCGAGTGTGGCGCGCCCTTTGACGTCATAGGCGAGTGCCGCTCGCGTCCCAAATTTGATTTGGGCACGCGGGGCTATTTCGAGAAAGATCGCTGCGCGCTGGCCATCCGGTAAGGTCAGATTGTGCCATCCCTCGGCGCCGCGCGCGGCCGGGGCCCGAACGAGGGTCGGCATCAGGTAATGCCGCGCAAGATCGTGGATCGCCGTCTGCAATGGATGCAGCTCCTTATCTGTCGGCATCCAACTGCTCATGACAAATTGCTCATGACAAACAACTCGCTATAGGCGTTTCCTCGGGCGCGGTTTCGGCGCCTTTCGTCCAGGCCGAAGCGACTTCGGACAGCCGCGTCCTTAAAGTGCTGGTTACCGCGTCCCAACCGCCCGGACGCGGCTGCATGATCACTTCAAGGCTCGGATACCAGACGGATCGACCCTGCTCCGCCCGCCAATACCAGGGAAAGCCCGCCGCGACTAAGACGAACCCCGGCTTGCCGAGAGCGCCCGCCAGATGCGCAACGGTTGACTCGGTGGCGACGATGAAATCCAGCGCGGCGATGGCGGCCGCGAGCTGCTGCGGCATATCGATATTGACGCCGCCATCGCGGATTTGCGGAAAGTTCTGCAAATCATGGCGCAAAGGGTCGACCGCGAGACCGATGAGCGTTCCCGTGCCTTCCAGCGCCGGCGCGAGATCGGACAAAGTGAGGCCCGGCGCCGCATGGTCCCACAGCACGCCGATTCGCGGTCCCGGCAATTTTTGGAGCGCATCCGCCCAAGGCTTTACACTCTCCTTGGTTGGCTTCAGATAGGCCGGAGCTTCGACATCATTAGAACATCTCTCGCGCGTCATCAGACCAAGGATCGAAGCAGCCTCGGATGGGGCCTGCGTCGTGACCACCGCATTGTCAAAGGCCGAAAAGAGCGGCGCGAGCGATTCGGGCACATATAGGCTCGCGTCGGACATAAGCCAGCGCGCGCAGAGGATCGATTCATTCAGACTCGTGCCGGCGGTCGTGAATATTCTCATATCGCCGACATCGATGGTCCGCGTATCGAAGGCCTTTTCATATTGGCCGAGACAGAAAAGAATTTCGGTTTCGAGCAACAAAGCAGCGGGTGCGGTCGCAGCATCCTGTTTCGCATGGGCAAGCGCGCCTAGCGCTTGTTCAAACCGCCCTGCCCGGCGCAGATTTTGGGCGAGCACCAGACAGGCTTCGCCCGATTGCTTGCTTTGCCGGACAAGATTGGCGCAGACCGCAAGCCCTTTGTCGTCCTCGCCGGTCACGATCATCAGCGAGCTCAGAAGATCGACCGCGCTAATGTCTTGCGGCGAAAGCGCCAGGATGGCGCGCGCCGCGGTCTTGGCTTCGTCCAGGCGGCCGAGCGCTGCGAGGCAGCGTGCCATGTTCAGCCGGAAGCCCGGATCGCCGGGCTCATTCAGATAGGCGCGTTCGGCGAATGCGAAGGCCTCCTCGAAGGCGCCGCGATCATAGAGGGCGAGTGCGAGATTATAGGTGATTTCGGCGCGCTTCGGCTCGGCGGCATAGGCAGCGCGAAAAGCCGCTATGCCCGCCTCTTTCTCGCCGAGCCTGACGAGCAACATGCCTTTGGCGTTGAGAAGATCGGCCCGAAACCCGCCCAGATCGAGGCTCGCCTCGATTGCTTGAAGCGCCTCCGCTGGGCGATTGAGCGCCATCAGTAATTGGACATGTGCCAGCCGGTGGCTCGCCTCACCGGGTGCCAGGCGGACCGCCGCATCGATGCAAATAAGGGCGTCATCGAAATTGCTAAGCGCGCGATGCGTCGCGCTGAGCATGGCGAGCAGTCCGGCATGGTTTGCATGGACGCGGCGCGCTTGGACCAATAGATCGAGCGCCTCATTGGGTGCATTGCGCGCAAGGGCGGCGCCGACAAGACCACAAAGCACATCGGCGTCCCAGGGCGCTTCATGCAAAATGTAACGAAACACCTCTTCGGCTTCGCGGACCCGCCCTGCATCCATGAGCCGCAGTCCCGCAGCAAGCTTTTCCTGAAGGTCCGATGCGACAGCGATCATCCGACCGTCACCCGCGCGCCGTCGAGACGTAGATCTTCATCGGCGGCGATCACCACCGCATGCGCATTGGTGACGCTGGCCGAAGCGATTTTTTGGGCGATCGTTCCGGCCTCCAGCACATCCGTCTCGTCGATAATCGTCACCCGCCGCGCGGCTTTGGTCGCAATGTCGGTTGCGACCATGTCGATCTTCTCCGCCGAGCTTTGCCAACGTCCCAAAGTCTGGGTCAACCATTTGGCGACGAAAGACAGCATGTCGACCGCAATCGTCAGGCGGCCGCCTTTGATCTGCGTCTTCGGCGCCGTCATCTCCAGCTCATCCGCGGCGCGCAGCACAAGCTTTTGGGCTGCAAGCACCATCGTCTCGGATGGCGTCGATGCCGTCAAAACGGCAGGCGCCGCGCCTGGACGTTCAAGAACCGCGAGGATATAGGCTTCCGCATCATTGCCGGCGAGAAGCACGAGATCGCCGGGCTCTGGCGCCACGAGGCAGGATATGGCGCAACGCAGGCTGCGCTCCTGCCTGTCGAGAAGAACGACGACGGTGCCGGTCTCCAAGCGCCGCAGGACACGGCCGCGCCGCAGATTATAGAGCGGCGCCGGTTCGCTCGTAACCGCAAGCGCATCGTGCTGATGGAGAAAACTCGGCATTAAGGTCTCCACTCCCTTACATGACGCACATGAGGCCGACTATTTTTGAAGCGATCGCATCGGTCGCGGAGTTAATGCCCCTGCGGATCGTGCTGATGCCCGTGCTGTCCAATAGCACACCCTTCGCCATATAGTTCAGGGCGGCGCTATTGGTCTTGATGGCCGCGCATTCGTTCTTCGTCGGGACAACCTTGTTTTCACCTACGGTACAAATCTTCAGATCGGTCATACAGATCTTGAAATCCGAACCCCAGACCATCTTCACGTCCGATCCGAGCACGATTTTTAGATCGAAGGGCATGGCGATTTTGACTTCGCCCGGGCACAGGATCTTGAGATCGCTCGCCAACGACATGGAAAGGCCGGCGCCGAGATACAGGGTCAGACGGCCGCCCATCACATAGGAATTTGTGCGGCCCCAAATCGTCGATTCATTATAGCCATGAACGGTCGAAATATTGTTGCCGATGATCGTCTGATATTTATTGCCGTCAATCTGCGTGTAGCTGTCGGAACTGCTCCAGACATAGGAATTGCCGAGCGACTTCGTTTTCACATAGCCATAGGCTTCGAGCACGATATTCGTCGGATTGTTGCTGTCGCCGCCGGTCATATAGATGCCGGTCTGGGCATTCACATTGAAGGCGCCGGCAATGACATTTGTCGTATGGTCATTCTTTGTGACTTGGGTCGTCGCGCCGGTACCGATCAGGGTCAGCGCGGCGCTGCCGACATTGGTGATCAAATTCTGTGTCGTTCCAACGAGCACGCCATCGGTATATTGGCTCGCTGTCCCGACGCCGGTCGTTTTATGCGACTCGCTATAGACGCTTTGCGCGGCGCCCGTGCTCGATGTCGACGACGACGAATTGTCGCTTGCGACCTGAGATGATGTAAATCCGCTGGCGCTTACCGTTGTCGTCGTTGGCGTGAGCCCCGTTCCCCATGTGGGCGGCGGCCCGGCCGCGGCTGGGGAGGCGGCATCGCCATCCGCCTGAACGCCGAGGCGCATATAGCTCGAAGCGGTTCCAGGCGCCGACATGCGAAGGAAATTGGCCGGCTTCGCACCGGCCGCCGGCGCGGAGCCGTCCTCGATCTCGAACAGGACTTCCGACGTCGTTTTGATGCGATTGCGCGTCTGATTGGATTTCGTCACGACGCTCGGCGTGTTCGCATTTGGCACGGCGCCGACGATGATCGGCCGATCCGGATCGCCGTTGACGAAGCTCAGAACAACCTCGGTGTCCTTCAGCAGCGGGAATTCCATGCCGCTGTCATTCTTGCCGATATAGGGCTGCGCTTTGCGCACGAAAGTGCTGGCGCTGCCGGCGGCTGAATTGCTTTCATCGTAGAAGAGCCGCAGCTTGTACCAGCCGTTTGAATCGATGTCGGCGCGCTTGCCGTCGCCTGAGCTGTCGACCTTGGCGTTGAACAATCCCGCCGCGACCGGGCGTGGCGTGATGCGCGGCGGCCGGTAGCGGATGTCGAAAGGAATGGCCTCGAATTCGTTGTGATAGCCCTCGGAGGTTTGACCCGAATCCTGGCCGAAGCCGATCGGCGTTCCGGCCTGATGCTTGACCTTGATCACGACATAGCGCCCGTCCATCGCCGTGTCCGGGTGATCCTTCAAGGTGAAGATATATCCGGCCCGCAGCTGCGGCGCGGTGCTGACGCCGCGAAAGACATTGGCGCGGCAGGCGATTTCCTGCGCACGGACCTTTGCCAGATGCTCCCCCTGCTCCGGCTTTGCGAAATTATCGCCATATTCGACGAAATTACCGAAGCCGTCATTGTTCACGGCCGCGTTCGAAAGCAAGTCCACGCTGGGCGACTGCGGATTATAATCGCGCAGATAGACCTTTTCGGGCAGAGCGCGCGCCAAAGCGCAAAATGAGATCGCGGTGTTGTAGGCCGCCACCGCCACCGTCTGATGCGCGGCATAGGGAAGATAGCTCGCATGATCGAGCGGACTCGCGTCGAACGCCTGGTTCGAATCCCCTAAAATGACCTTTTCTTTGGCGCCGGACCCTTCCGCGGGCTGCTCGAAGAAATAGAAGATGCCGGCGGCTTCGCAGCGCCGAGACAGAAAGGCGAGGTCGCTCTCGCCATATTGGACGATATAATCGATCGTCGGATAGGAGCCATGGATGCGGGATTCGAACTCAATGTTCGGCTGCGCCGCGTTCTTTATGTTGGATTGGCCGTCGAGCGTGCCTTGCAGCAATTGCTCGACGAGGTCCGGCAACTTGACTTGGTTCTGCGTCCCGAAAATCTGATTGCGCTCGTTGAGATCAAGCAGCTTCAGATTGGGCACGATGACCGCGCGATAGACGAAATTGCCGTTGAGCGTGGGATCGCCGGTGAAGAGTGTGAAAATCACGCCGTTGGCGACCAGTGTATCGGGGCCCGGCTTGATGCAGATTTGGATGGGCTTGCCGACGACGTCCGCCGGCTTCAAGGCACTGAACGTCGTGAAAGTGATCTCGAAGGCATAGGGCGCCGAGATCGCTTCCTCGCCACTGATGAAATCGATCGTTGCGACATTGGATGATGGTATGGCGCTGCAGCTCATCGACAGAGATAGCGCACCGGCGCTCTGGGACCCTTGGGTCATGTGATGTTCCTCAACGAAGCGACAGGAAAACGGTCTGCGATGGCGAGATGACGGCGCCGGGGGCATTCGGCACAATGCCGTTCTGACCCGTCATCGACGTCAGCTTGGTGGCCGGCGGGCCGCCCAGGAAAAGATTGGTGGAACAGGTCTCGCACTGCGCCGTTCCCATATCGAGCTGACTGATCAGCCCCATGAGAACGCCCGGCTCATCGCCCATGGTGAGCGGCGCATCGCAGGTGATGTTGTGCGACGGCATGCACATTGTGAAAACCGTCATCTGCGTCGGAATCGTCGTCGGCGTCATCGCGATATTGGGATAGGGCAACGGCACGATGACGGGTCCGACCGGCGTCTTGCAGACGTCGGGAAAGCCCATGAGAAGACCCGGAATAGGTCCATTGCCGTTGACGAACATTTAGCTTGCCTCTGCGTTCAAGATGACCCGGACCGGGTCGTAAAGTTCGGCGATCGCGCGCTCTTGATCCGTATCGACGATCGATCCCGATGCTCCAATCGCTAAAAGCCCGTCGCGGCTGACGCAATGAAAGCTCGTACGATCGAAGCGCGCCGCGGCGAGGCTCGCGCCGTCGAGCTTCGCATGATCGAGCAAGGAATATTGGAGTGTTGTCCGGTCGAGCCGCGCCGCCCGGGCATCTGCCCCCTTGCAGACGACACGATCGAGCCGCGCACCGGAAAAATCCGCACGCACCAGAGTCGCTTCGGAAAAATTCGCCTGGGTCAGGACGGCGTCGCGCAGGCTGGTGCCTTCGAGATTGGCTTTGATGAAACAGGCCATCGGCGCCTTGACACCAGTGAGATCGGCGCCGGCCAGATTGGCCTCGATCAGCATGGCGCCGGTTAGGTCGACCCCGGCGAGATTGACGCCTGCGAGATTGGAGCGTGCGAGATTACACCGTGCGAAACTCAGTCCCCGAAGATCTCTGCCGCCGAAGTCGCATTGCATCATCATAATGCCGTCGGCGCGCATGCCATCAAACTTCGCCTGGCTGAAATCGGATTCGATGAAGGACACATTATTGAGAGCTGCGCCGCGCAAATCGATGCCCGCGACATTCGCTTTTGGAAATGTAGATTTTTGAACGGCCGAACCGCCGAACCGGCTGTTTTGAAGGCTGCAGGCAACGAATACACCGTCGAGAATCTTGCAGCCTTCGAAATTTGCTTCGCTGAGATCGCATTCGACGAACTGAGCTGATCTGAAGCTAAGCCCCGCGAACTGCGCCCCTTTGAGATTGCAGCGCACGAAATTGATCTTGTCGATTTGCGCCGCGGTGAAATTCGCGCCGGCAAGAGTCGACATGATGAAGCCGGCATCCCGCAAATCGGCTTTGTTGAAATTTGCGTTCGAAAAATCGCATTCCTGCGCGAGCAGGCCCTTGAGACCCTCGGAGGTCAGCTCCGCACCCGCAAACTTACCCTTCGAAAAGAGGATGCCGAAACGCGCATGCTCGCGCAATTCGGCCAATTCGCGCTGGAACGCGGACGTGCCATTTTGCGCCTCATGCGCCATGGCTCGTCTCCAATGCGAGCTGCGATTTATTGCGGTTGGCGGCGGTGAGATCCGCGCCAGTGAGATCCGAATCAGCAAAATTCGTCGAATAAAGATTCGCCGACCGCAAGCGCGCGCCGCTGAGATTGGCCCGACGCAGTTGCGCTTCGAAAAGATTGGCGGCGAAGAAATCGCACCGCGAGAGATCCGCGGCAGAAAATTGTGCTCGCTTCAGCGAGGCACAGGTGAAATCGGAATCGGCAATCTGCGATTCACTGACGACGGCTCCATCAAGGCGCGCCCTTAGGAAGCTCGAGCCCGCGAGATTGGCACCCTGCAAGGTCACGCCGCGCAAGGATGCGCCATCGAAGCGCGCGCCGGGCATTTCAGCATCTGCGGCAAAGCCGGTGCCGTCGAGCGTGCTGCCCGAAAAATCCGCCTGGGCAGCGCGAAATTTAAGGACTGCGCAGCGTATCATCGCCCCGTTGCGAAGGTTGAATCCAGCTGCGTCGCAATCGATGAATTGGCAACGCTCGAAACTCGCGCCGGCCGCTTGAAACCCGTCGAGACAGCTTTGGACGAAGACGATCTTTTTGGCGATCACGCCGACCCAGCGCGCATTGCTCAAATCCATTTTGATAAATTGCGTCTCGGCGAAGCGTGCGGATTCAAAATCACTCCCCGCGAAACCGGCTTCCATCGCGTGGATATTTTCGAGATTCGTTCGTCGAAAGGATGCGGCCTTGGCCGAGGCGCGCGAAAGATTGGCGCTCTTCAAATTGGCACCGTCGAAACAGGCAGTGTCGAGCTTGGCGCCGGCAAAGACGGCGCTCTCGCAATTGGCACCGGTTAGATTCGCGCGAGACAGATTTGCCCGTTCCAAAAAGGCGCCAGAAAAATCGGCGCCAGAAAAATCCATGCCCGACAGATCCGCGCCGGCGAGATCGCGGCCGCGCAAATCGGCGCCGTGCCGCCATTGATCGTAAACGAAAATCCCGAACCGAAGGGCCGTGGCGGGGCCAAGGGGCGGATCGGGATACATCGGCTCGACTGCAAGCTTTCGCAGAAGGGCGATGCCCTCCTTCAACGGGGCTTCCGCCTCGTCAAGCTTTTGTCCCACTTCGGCGAGCGATGCGCTCGCGTCCGCTGGCGACCGGATCGGCGCCGCGGGCGCCATGGCGCTGAGATCATTCAGCAGAGCCTCGAAGCTCTGTTCTGACCTGCCGGCAAGAGCCGGGAATTTGTCGCGCAGCTGCTGATCGATCGCGCCAAGCCGCGAAGCAGCCGAAGTATCCGGCTGGGCCTTCGTCTGCTCCGCCAGAGACGCGACGAGGTCGGAAAAGGGCTCCGACGCACTATCGCTTGCCGGCATGCCCTCCGGCGTCAAGGCGGTCAGCGTCTTTTCGGCCTCGATCAGTCCAGCGCGGGCCTTTCCGAGCAGGCCGAGATCCGGCATTTCCAGAAAGCGTCCGCAGGCCTCCTTATAGGCGGTCTCATCGACAACCGCCGGCTGGGGCAGCAGTCTGCCTTCCTGTATCAGCCCGGTCAGCAGCGCGGTGGATTGCGTCAGCCGATCCTTCGCTTCGTCAGAGGTACCGTCGAGTCCGGCGAGAATAGCATCGAGGGCGGAGGCGTGCGTCTTCGCATCGTCGAGGCTTTTACGCGCCGCGCCTGTTTCAAGGCCTGCGGCCCCGTCGAGATCAGTGAGCAGCTTCGTGAGATCGACCGATCCGTCGGCGTTTCGCGCTGCCTCGGCCATGTCGCGGATGCCTTCGAGCCGCTCGCGCGCTTCTGTTCCCATTTTTTCCATGCCATCGAGCAGCTCGGCCAAATCGACGTCACCGCTCTCAAGCTCTTCAGGGGTCGGCAAGAGCACCGGAAAAGGTACGGGCTCCGGCTTTGCCGGCACGAGGCTCGCGGGCAAGCCGGCCAACGCGATTTGGCGCCGCGCCATAAGATGCGCGCCTTCGGCAAAGCGCTCGGCGATCGCGCGCGTATGCTCTTCGCGCGCCTTCAGGCGGGCCGCCTTTTCCGCTTCCGTACGCTCGGGCGCCAATTGCGATTCCGCGAAGACATATTTGATCGCCGTGTCCTTGCCGGTCCGCAACCGATAGACTTCGGCATAATGGTCGATCGGCCGCGGCGCGTCCCGCATCCGCTCGTAAGCGAGCATCACCGTATCGACATCCTTCGCGTCGATATCGGCAACGGGCACAGCGCCGCGGAAAATCACGACACCCTTGCGATGGCTTCCGAGCAGAAGCACCGTATCGAGCTTCATATCGAGTTCGAGAAATCCTGCCGGCGCCGAGGTGCGCATCACGAAAGCCCGCGCCCGCAGAGACGGAAGCCGGCCGGCGTAGCCCGGCTCGTCCGCGGTCATGCCGTTCACCCGCAGGGTCTCATCGCCGTTGAAGAAGCCGGCAATGCGCTGATCTTCCGGGGCCGCGCAATAAACGCGCGGATCGGTATCGATCGGCGGATGCGGCGCAATCGTCTCCTGCCAGAGCTTATCGAAGGTGCCGGCATATTTTGTTTTGTCGCGGCTCATCAGATCGATGGGGCCGAGACCGACCGGCGGCGGTGTCTCCTCGATCGTACGGATGAGACGGCGCGGATCTTCGAAGTTCGGCAGCGGCGCGAGCTGCTGCGCGTCGAGAAGCCGGACCGATTGATAGCCGGTGCCCAGCGTGTTTTGGGGATGCTCGGCTCCCCCATACATGCGGCGCAAATCGATCTGCATCTCGGAGAAGGGCTGCGGCTCGGTGAAGACGAAGCCGCCCGCGCCCGGCCGCCAATAGCGATCGCCAAAGACGGCAACGCGCTTGCCGATCGTCCCGAGGACGATCTCGAGCATCATCGCGCGCGTGGGTGATCCACTCGGCGCCTTGGCGTGACCGGCGACGAGGAGCTCACCTTGCGGCTTCGGCAGGCCTTGATCGAAGACGGCGCCCTCGGGGAGTTCCTTCATCACCGCTGGCCAAAGCGCCTGCTCGGCCAAAAACATTTCGGGGCTCGCCACGTCGAAGAGCCCGAGAGCGCTGACAATATAATGCGTATTGTTGCCCCGCCTCTGCGTGCGCAGGAGGATGCCCAGCGTTTGCGGCTTGATGACCCGAACCAAATTGCGTCCCCGGCCGCCGGTCCAGCCGGCTTGGCAGTCTGAAGGTAGAAGCCGCAGTTGACAATCATGCGACATCGCTCAGGACGGCAATTGTCATGCCGTGCGCCGCCGCCGCATCAACCGCTTGAAGATGAGAGGCTTCGCGAAAACATTCGGCGTTTCGATCGCCCAAACGACTGCGCAGTCCTTCGCGCGCAACTGCGATCTGCGCGGAAACATGCGCAGTGATCATGTCTATGCGGCTTTGCCCGAAAATATCGAACTGCAAGCAAATCCAGGCTGATGAGCAGCGCGCCGGGAATTGGCATCCGAGTTGCGCAAAGGATTGCGCCGGCCTGTGCGGAACAGGCGCAACAAACGCGTTTAACGGAGGGCCAAATGGCGCAACTCGGGTTCATCAAAATCACAGGCACGAAGCAAGGCCTCATCACCTCGGGAGCCAATTCGAGCGACAGCATCGGCAATAATTTCGTCGACGGATCCGACTATGCCGATCAAAGCCTTGTAACGATCTTCTCGTCGCAAGTGTCGGTGCCGACCAATCCGCAGACGGGCCAGCCGACCGGCAGCCCGGTGCAGGTCCCGTCGACCTTCACCAAATATGTCGACAAGGCCTCGCCGCTCCTGTGGCAGTCTCTGACGACCGGCGAGATGATCACCGATATGGTGCTGTCGCTGTGGCGGACGACGAGCGCCGGCGCGCAGCAGAAGTATTTCACCTATGAGTGGAAGAACGTCATCTTCGTCGGCGGCAACGCCTTCAAGCCCGACGTGCTGAACACCACGAACTCCTCTTATACCGACATGGAGACCTGGAGTTTCACCTTCGGTTCGGTGACCTGGACCAATGTCGTCACCGGTACCTCGGGCGCCTGGAGCGCGACGAAGCCGGCTGGCTCGTAATTCCGAATGGCGGAGTTCAGTCTCGGTATCTGAAAATTGATCTCGATCGGCCCGGCCGGTCGGGATCGCTCCCTCATTTCAAACGCGCGCGATGTTCTCGGCTCTTCGCGCACTGTGCCTTTTGCGTTCGCCCCATGCTTCATGTCAGGCGATGACCGCCGCAGCAAGTTGATAAACAAACGCATTCTATCAAGTACTTATGCGACGTTCGGCGGGCTAGAAATTCTCGATGTCCCTCCACGTCGATCGCTTCGCACGCGACGCTCCCGCGCCTTCCCGTGCAAATAAAAATGCGGCGTCGTCATCTGCTGGTCATCTAATCAGGCTTGCATCACGGCGTTGCAATAGACCGCCTATAAGCGCTTTTCTGGCGCCGCCGCGTCGTGGCCAATAAGATGATGGGGACGAGATGATCCAGCTTGATCTCAAACGGCTGCTCAACCGCCTGAACGGCTACACGAAGCGGGCGCTGGAAAATGCCGCCGGATTGAGCGTTTCGCGCGGCAATTTCGAAGTCGGCGTCGAGCACCTTCTCCTTGCCATGACCGATGACGTCGAACGCGATATCGCGGTCATTCTGCGCCATTTCAACATCGAGATGGCGGCGCTTCAAAAAGCTCTTCAGCGATCCGTCGAGGCGATGCGCGCCGGCAATCCTGGCCGGCCGGTCTTCGCGCCGAGCCTCGTCGAACTTTTTCAGGACGCCTGGCTCCTGAGCTCGGTCGAATTGGGACTTGGGCAAATCCGCTCCGGCGCTTTGCTCCTGGCGGTTGCGTCGAACGCCGGCCGCTACGGCGCTTATGATTGGTACGAGCTGCTGCGCGGCCTGCCCGTCTCCGTGCTCAAGGGCAGCTTCCTCGATGTTGTCGCCGCCTCGACCGAAGACAGCGTCGGCATGGCGAGCGATGCCCCTGCGGCACCGGCTGCCGGAGCCTCCTCCAAGGGCATCTCGGCCGATAGCGCGCTTGGCCGCTTCACGGTGAATTTCACCGAGCAGGCGCGCGCCGGCAAGATCGATCCGGTCTTCTGCCGCGATCGTGAAATCCAGCAGATGATCGATATCCTCGGCCGCCGCCGCAAGAACAACCCGATTTGCGTGGGCGAGCCCGGCGTCGGCAAGACCGCGGTCGTCGAAGGCCTGGCGCTCAAGATCGCCGCTGGCGATGTCCCGAACTTCTTGAAGGAGGTCGAGCTTGTCGGCCTCGATCTCGGCATGCTGCAGGCCGGTGCCGGCGTGAAGGGCGAGTTTGAAAACCGCCTCAAGGGCATCATCGACGAGGTGAAGGCTGCGACGAAGCCGATCGTCCTTTTCATCGACGAGGCGCATACGCTTGTCGGCGCCGGCGGATCGGCAGGCGGCTCGGATGCCGCCAATCTCTTGAAGCCGGCGCTCGCCCGCGGCGAGCTGCGCACCGTCGCCGCAACGACCTGGACCGAATATAAGAAATATTTCGAAAAGGATCCGGCGCTTGCCCGCCGCTTCCAGGTGGTGAAGCTCGACGAGCCGTCGCCCTCCGAAGCCGTGACCATCATCCGCGGTCTCCGCGCCGCCTATGAGAAAAGCCACGGCGTCTATGTGCGCGAGGATGCCGTCATCGCAGCGGCCAATCTCTCGGCCCGCTATATTTCGGGCCGGCAACTCCCTGACAAAGCAGTCGATGTTCTCGATACCGCCTGCGCCCGCGTCAAACTGTCGATCTCCGGCCGCCCCGCCGCGCTCGACGGGCGCGAGCGGCGTCTGACGATGCTCGAACATGAGAGTGCCTCGCTGCTGCGCGATCAGACGACGTTGCGCGCTGGCTCCAATCCGCGTCTCGCCGAGATCGAGGAAGAGATCGGCCGCCTCAAAACAGAGATCGCCGAGATCTCCGGCAAATGGGAAAAGGAGCGCAGCCTCGTCGAGACCATTCTCACGCTGCGCCATGAGCTTGGAATTTTCGGTAAGCCGATGGAGCAGACGAAGGGCGAGCCCGAAGAGGCCGCGTCGCTCACCTCGGAAGAGACAGCTGCGAAAGAGACTCAGCTCGCGCAAGCGATCAGCGAGCTAACCGAGGTCGCCGGCCGCAGCCCCCTCGTTCATTACGAAGTGACGCCGGATGCCGTCAGCGAAGTGATCTCGGATTGGACCGGCATCGCGACGGGCAGCATGGTGAAGGACGAAGCCGCTTCCATGCTGGCGCTCGGCGAAAATCTGCGCCTGCGGATCAAGGGCCAGGATCATGCGGTCCAGGCGCTCGATCAGGGCATGCGCGCCGCCAAGGCCGCCGTCAACAATCCCGATCAGCCTTTGGGCGTCTTCCTCTTTGTCGGCCCGTCAGGCGTCGGCAAGACGGAACTCGCGACCGCTCTTTCCGAGCTGCTCTTCGGTGGCGAGCGTTTCCTCATCTCGATCAATATGTCGGAGTTTCAGGAAAAGCACACGGTCTCGAAGCTCGTCGGCTCGCCGCCCGGCTATGTCGGCTATGGCGAAGGCGGCCTTCTCACCGAGGCGGTGCGCCAGCGGCCCTATTCCGTCGTACTGCTCGATGAAGTCGAGAAGGCCGACCTCGAGGTAATGAACCTCTTCTATCAGGTCTTCGACAAGGGCACGCTGTCGGACGGCGAAGGCCGGATCATCGATTTCAAGAACACGGTCGTGATCTTGACCTCCAATCTCGCGACCGATGTGCTGACCGAACTCGGCACCCAAGCGGAGAAGCCGAGCGTCGAGACCATGGTCGAGGCCATTCGGCCGATCCTGTCGCGCCATTTCAAGCCGGCGCTTCTCGCCCGCATGCAGATCGTGCCCTTCTATCCGCTCGAGTCCGAAATTCTTTCGCAAATCGTACGTCTGAAGCTCGAAAAGGTCCGCAAGCGCCTGAAGGCCAGCCAGAAGATCACGCTCGACTTCGACGATGCAGTGATCGATGCCATCGTCAGCCGCTGCACCGATGTCGCAACCGGCGCCCGCAACATCGATCACATCGTCAACAAGACTTTGCTGCCCGACATCGCGACCGAAATCTTGTCGCGGATGCATGAAGGCCGGCAAAGCGAGCGCATCTTCGTCTCGATCGGACCGGACGGAAATTTCCTTTACTCCGCCGATACGCCTGCCAAGGCCACCCAGACTGAATCGCAGCCAACCGAGACCGACATCGACAGCGGCCAGGCCGCGGCGGAATAATCTTCTGAGGACCCTGCCCGACCATTTCGACAGCTGCTTGCGCGAGAGTGTCATGAACGATCCGCTCGCCGTCGCGGACGAATTGATCGATCTGCTCACGACGCTTGCAACCGAGCGAAAGCTCGAGGCGTCGCTGACCGCCGTCGTCGACGCAGCGCGGCGCCTGACGAAGGCCGAGGCGGCGCGCATCCTCGTTCTCGATCGGATCGGGCAAAATCTTCATTGCATCATTGGCCAGAATGAGGTCGTGCCGGCCGCTGCAAGTTTTGCGACGGCGATCCCGATCTATGACGCCAATCGCTATTTCAACGTCAAAGATCCGAATGCCTTTTGTGCGGTGACAGGCCAAATCGTCAATCTGCAAGACGTCTATGTCAGCACCGGCTTCGATTTTTCTGCTGTCTATGAGAGCGATCAGCGCACCGGCTTCAAGACCGGCTCTTTCGTCGTCGCGCCTTTATGCAGCGTCGACGGCGCGACGCTTGGCGTGCTGCAATTGATCAATCTGCGCATCGGTCCGCGCGGATCAATCGCCGCTCTGCCGAAATCGTCGGAACGGCTCGTGAGCTCGTTCACGGCGCACGCCGCCGTCGCGATTTCCAACGCACGATTGTTCGAAGAGAACCGCGAGCTCATCCGCCAGCTCGACAAGACGAACACCGAGCTGAACGAAGAGAACAAGCGCTTGCGCCAGCAGGCGGCGGAGCCAAAGAGCGTGGACGGCATCATCGGCGAAGCGGCGTCCATGTCCGCGGCGCTCGATCTCGCGCGCCGCGCCGCAAGCTCGTTTGTCCCCGTGTTGCTGCTCGGCGAGACGGGGACCGGCAAGGATGTCTTTGCGACCAGCATCCATAAGATGAGCGATCGCAAGGACAAGCGGCTCGTCATTCAAAATTGCGCGGCGCTCCCCGAGACGCTGCTTGAAAGCGAATTGTTCGGCTATAAGAAAGGCGCGTTTTCCGGCGCCGTCGCCGACAAGAAAGGACTCGTTCAGGAGGCTGATGGCGGCACGCTGTTTCTCGATGAGATCGGCGACATGCCGGTGAGCCTCCAGCCCAAAATTCTGCGGCTGTTGGAACAGGGCGAGGCGCGCCGCGTCGGCGATACGCGGGTCGAAAAAGTGAATGTCCGCATCATCGCGGCGACCAATGCCGAGCTCCCGCAGAAAATGGCGTCGGGCGCCTTCCGCGAGGATCTCTATTACCGCTTGAGCGTGTTTCCGATCACCTTGCCGCCGCTGCGCGAGCGTCCGTCGGATCTTCCGGCCTTGATCGAATTTTTTCTGGCGCGCGCCGCCGCCAATCTGCGCCGGCCCGTCCCTGCCCTGACGCCGGCCGCGCTCGACGCGCTCTTGCGTTGGCGCTATCCGGGCAATGTCCGCGAATTGCGCAATGTGATCGACCGCGCCATCCTTCTCGTCGATGAAGGCGAGCGGATCGATCTCATGCATCTGCCCGCCGAACTGAAGTCCGGCGCCCATGCGGCCGGCGGGGCGAATGGGCGAAGCATGGGCGTCTCGCTTTTGCCGCCGGCAAACGCCGGGGGCTTGCGCGGCCAATTGCGCCATTACGAAGCGCTGCTGATCGAGACCAAGCTCCGCGAAACCGGCTGGAATCAGAGCCGGGCTGCTAAATTGCTCAATATTTCGCGGCGCTCGCTCGTCGAAAAGCTGGCGCGCTATGCCATCAAGCCGCCATGCCCGGTGTAATTTCGGCGCGTCTCGGCTATGCTAGGCCGGCTTCGTTCCTTTCATATTAGTGTTGCAATGAGCTCATGAACGCGACGGCAGAGATCGATGCGAAGCTCGTCGACTTTTTACGCGGCAAACTGACCTTCGACCGCCTCGTCGATGCTTTGCGTGTGGTCGAATCCACGTCGCCCAATCTTGTCGCCGAACGCCTGCGCGACTTCGTTAATATGGGCCAGTTGCCGCCCGATCTTGCGCCGCTGATCCTTTTCGATCTTGGCCGCGAATTGCCAGCGGCGGAATCCGAGGCGACCGCCGCGCCGCAGCCGGCTTCGCGCGAAACCGGTCCGCTGCCGTCCGCCGATCCGCTGCGCGAACGCGTGAACGAAGTCGTCCTGTCCGCGCTGGTTTCGGACTTTAAAGGTCTGCGCGATCGGCGCCGGTCCGCGACACCGGCGAGCGATCGCGGGCTTGATGCCGTTCTGTCGGATTTCCATTCCGCGCGATTGCGGCGCGATGCCGCCGCCGCAGCGCGCTCCGACACCCACCGCACCGAACGGGCGCCCGAACCGACCGAGGCCGAGATGCGGCCGCTCACCGTCGGCGAAATGCTGAAAGGCCGCTTCGTTCTTGACCGCGAACTCGGTCGCGGTGGCATGGGCACGGTATTTCGCGCCGTCGACCGCCGCCGCCTCGAAGCGCGGCATGCGCATCCCTACGTCGCCGTGAAATTGCTCAATGGCGATTTCCGCCGGCACCCGGAAGCCTTTCGGACGCTCGAAGCCGAAGCCCGCAAGGCGCAGACGCTCAGCCATCCGAATATCGTCACGGTCTTCGATTTCGATGTCGACGGCCAGGCGGTTTTTCTGGTGATGGAATTATTGGAAGGCGAGCCGCTGGATCAGCTTCTCCACGCCCATCCGCAAGGGCTTGGGCAATCCGCCTTCCCCATAATCGAAGGCATATGCGCCGGGCTTGCGCATGCCCATGCGCGCGGCGTCGTCCATGCCGATCTGAAGCCCGCCAATATTTTCTTCTGCGCCGATCACACCGTCAAAGTGCTGGATTTCGGCATAGCGAGCGCCGGCAAAGGCTCGGGCTTCGACGCGGCAAGCCTCGGCAGCTATACGCCGACCTATGCGAGCCCGGAAATACTGCGCGGCGATCCGCGCGATCCGCGTGACGATGTCTACGCTCTCGGCATCATCGCCTACGAGCTCTATTGCGGCGCGCATCCTTTCGGCCGCAAATCCGCGCAGATCGCGCAAATGGAGCAGCTAAGGCCGGAACGTCCGGCTGGCCTCGCCAAACATCCTTGGCATACGATCGAGAAGGCGCTGTCCTTCGATGCGAAACGCCGCCCGGCAGATGCCGCGGCATTCGTCCAGGGCCTGCGGCACACGGGACTATTTTCGCGGGTCTGGCCGTCATAGTCCGCTACTTAAGGGCAAGTCGTCACCTGATTGGAACAGAGGCCAGCGACCCAGCCAGTTCCGACGTCCGTATCGATCTTCACCCAATTGCCTTTGCAGGCGAGCACTTTCTTGACCACCACCGCATCGGGCGCCTTGCCGAGCGGTGTTTGCGCAGATTTCGGATCTGGCTCGGCGCTGAGGCTGTGTGTTCCGCCAAGCAATTGTCCCGCAACGCGCGATCCATGAACCCAGCCGCGGCCGCTATAGACCGGCTCGGCCGGCGGCGGATCGCCATAGTCGCCGTAAGAGCCGCCTTCGATCAGCAGCCAGCCGTCCCTAGACCCCTTGATATGAAACTCGACGAAATTGCCAGCCTCCGCATTTTTGCGCCAGATGTAATGGCCAAGGATGGCCGCAGTCGCATTGGGCGCGGCGCGGACATTGAGGCCGGCGGGATCGGGATCGGCCGCCCAGCCTTCCGCCGCGCAGGCAATCGTATCCGCTGGAACAGTGATCGTATCGGCCTTGGCGCCGGCACTTAGAGCGACAAGACTGAAAGCCGCCGCCAGGCCCAAAGATGCGACAAAATTCATAGGTCAAATCCAACCGCTCAAAAAGCGCAGCAATCGAAACGTCGAAAGATCTCTTGGCGTACTGATCATGGCATGATCTGTGACTTATCACACAGCCTGCGGCGGCGAGATCTCGCTCAGCTCTGCACGTAATCGGCGAGCGTGCGAATCCCTTCGGAAAAGGCCGAGGCCGGATCGAGCACGGAGAAAATGCCGCCGCTGCCGAGACGCACCATATCCTCGGAGAGCGGCAGAACCGCACCAACCGGCGTGCGATAGGTCGCCGCGATCCGGTCCGACAAAGCGCGGAAATCGAAGCTCGCCAGCGCCTTGTTCACCAATAAGAAGAGCTGCGGCACTTCCAGGCGGCGCGCCAGTTCGAGCGTCACCGCCGTGCCCTGATAGTCCTGGTGATCTGGCCGCAAGATCAAGATGAGCGTATCCGAGATCGCAATCGACAGCAGCGTCTCCTCATTGACGCCGGGATGGGTGTCGATAAGCAGATAGTCGAGTTCGAGGGTTTCGATCAGATCGTGAAACCCGTCGTTCAAGGCGTTGACGTCATAGCCCTCCTTGATGATGCGGGCGATTTCGCCGGCCTTGATGCTGGACGGCACCAGGAGCACACTGCCCGGCCCCGCAACGGCCGGCTGGCCATGCGCGTCCGTGATCAAAAGGGTCACATCGACCGCGGTTTCCTCGACGCGGCAGCGGCCCCACAGATAATCGTTCAATGTCAGCTTCAACTCTTGCGGGTCGACGCGAAAGAGGACGTGAATGCCGGGCGATTGAATATCGGTATCGATGATGGCGACACGGTTGCCACGCAACGCCAATTGCGTGGCGAGATTGGCTGTCACATTCGATTTGCCTGTGCCGCCACGATAGGAATGGGTTGATATGATCTTGGCCATGCGCCATTGCACCTTGCGGCTTTAGAGTCTGTCGAGCAGCGGAGCCATGCCGTTCCTATGACGCTTGGCGCGTCGGCTCTTGAGAGACGGAGTTGTCGGTCGGCTTCGCTTCTTGCAAAGAAGCATCTTGCGACATGCCGTCTCGCTTATCGGCCAGTTGCGCGGCGCCCTCAGGTTCTTCGCGATACTGATGGCGCGCCCGCATGCTGCGCGCCCGGCTCTGCAGATTCTGAAAATATTCCGTGTCGGCGATTTCGGAAACTTCGACGTCCTTGCGCGCCTGATCGATTTCGATTTTCAGCCGATGGACTTCACTGCGCAGCGTAACGTTTTCGGAGGCGAGCCGGCGCTCGGCCTCAGCCAATTTCCGATTGGACTCTTTGAGTTCGCTCAGCATCTCGCCGAGATGAAATTCGCGCGCCTCGATCTGCACGACCATGCTGCCGAAAGATTCTGCGAGATCGCGAATGTCGGATGGGACTTCCGGCGCGCCGGTCAGCGCAAAGAGATGATCGAGACCGTCGTAATCGCCACGCGCGATCGCTTGGCAAAGCAGTTGGAGGTCGGTGAGAAACTGGCTTTTCGCCTCCATCACAGCTCCATCGACTTAAACATTTGGCGTCGCGCTCGGCGCAGCTTCTTTTGCCTTCTTTTCCAGCGACGAACAACAACAAACGTAAGCTGAAGAATTATGAAGAAATCGCGACAGAAAATTGCGCCGAATTGGCCGCGCCGGAGAGAAAGGTCCTCACAGCACCCATCTAAACGCCCGTTGCAGCTCGCGGACACCCTCGGACTCATAGCAGCGGCCATGGGCAATCACGATTTTCTCGGGCATCCATTCGATCATGCGCTCAACTGCGGCACGAACATCACGTCGATAGGGACGAAAACTCCATTGCATGTCGAGAGGAGCCTTTCCGTCGGGGTCGGCGGCGCCAAAAACCTTCATCACCCAACGCAGGAGCGGATTGCGCACGCGGTTGGGCTCGAAATTCTCAATGAGATCGGTCAGAATGAGCGTTCGGCTGGGAAAATGAAAAAAGTCGACCTCGGTCAGAAGACTCCCAGGCACTAGGCATTGCGCGAACTGTTCCATCCACGCCAAAGGTGCGACCTCGCTCAGAGTTTCGTCAATTGTAATCGGACGACGCGCTCTTTTGGTCAGATCCGGCGCGCCATAGGTTCTGGCTTTCGGGTAGCGCGCCTGCCAGTCCGGCAAATACCAATAATGAAGCGTGTTCGGCGCAACGAGATGGCAGACGGGACCCAGTTCGTCGATCGCGCCGCCCAAAGCATCGTTCCAATGGATCGGCGAATGTATCCAGAGATCTTCTGATGGCAATCGAACGACCGTCATGCGCGTCGGGAATGGCAGCGTCATCCCGAGATAGTGCATGCCGATCTCTGGTCCATCGACAATCCAAAGTTCTTCGGCAAACGGCTTGAGCGTATCGATTGGCGCATAGGGGAAAAAAGCATCTCGAGTCATGCCGCCACTTTAACATGGGCCCTATCGCGCTCGAATAGATCTCCGCAGTTCCGACATGCAATTTGTCCAAATCTGCCGCTCGACGAAGATAATGACTCGCCCAAGGCGCCGCATTTGCAGACCATCAGCGTGCTCGGCGAGACCCGCTAGAGATCAAGCGTGCGCCGCGCGAAGCTCTCGATATAGTCCATGAGCTTATCGGAGGTTTGCGCGGCGGCGGCTTGATCGCGCGCTGCAATCGCCTCGCAGACAGCGGCATGCAGATTGGCGCAGAGCGGCAGGTCGGCCGCTTCCTTATAATGTTGATACCAGAAACGGCGCGACAGCGCGCTGAGGCTGCCAAGTGAACGCAGCGCGAATTCATTGCGCGCCGCCTTGGCGACAAGATCGTTGAAGCTGCGATCAAGCCGCATGAAGGCGAGATCGTCCGACTGCTGCGCCGCAAGCCGCATACTGCGCGCAATGTCGGCGAAGACAGCGAGCTCCTCTTCGGTCGCCCGCTCCGCCGCCAATTTCGCCACGAGATTTTCAAGCACACGGCGCGTCTCGAGGAGACGCAATTGGCTGCGCAGGTTGATCTCAGAGACGAGAATGCCACGGCGCGGCAGGACCACGACCAGACCGTCACGTCCCAATCGCTGCAGCGCTTCGCGCACGGGCGTACGGCCGATGCCGAGCTCTTTCGCAAGCGCCTGCTCGCTCAGCACCGTTCCCGGCGCAAGCTTCAGTGTGGTGATCATCTCTTCGAGCTGGGAATAGGCCTGATCGGTGAGAGAAAGTTCAGCCGCGGCCGGCGTCGCACCCTCCCCGCCCTCAGCAATACGACGTCCCCTAAACTCCGGTTTCGCTCGGGTAACCGCTTGAATCATTTACGTCTCGGACACGAGGTAAAGCACTACAACCTAACATAGCATGGGCGAGGTTCACAGCGGCAGCAAGGGTATGGACGAACGCCGCACACTGATATATCTTGCATATGTTAGAAAAGCAAAACACCTTAAAAAGATAAATACCTCGGGAGGTGACTATGGGGAGCGGAGTTGCAACTTCGATCGGAGAAACGACGGCTGTCGCGGGGCAGAAAACTGCCGCGGCGACGAATGACGCTATGATCTTGGCGCGTCTTGAGCGCCTGCCAATGACCGCGTTTCAACGCAATATCTTTATCATCATCGCGACTGCCTGGCTCTTCGATTCGATCGACCTCGGCTCGCTGACTTTCGTACTCGGCTCAATCAGCAAACAATTCGGACTGACGAGCGCGCAGACGGGCCTGCTTTCGAGCATGAGCTTCGTCGGCATGTTTTTAGGTGCCGCCATTTCCGGCCTTGCCGCCGACCGCTTCGGTCGCAAGAGCGTGTTTCAGGTCAGCATGATCTTCTGGGGCCTCGGCAGCCTTTGGTGCTCGCAGGCGCCGAACGCCGTCAGCCTCGGCTATGCGCGTCTCTTGCTCGGCTTCGGCATGGGCATGGAATTCCCGGTGGCGCTGGCGATCGTCTCGGAGTTTCTGCCGACCGCCAAGCGCGGTCGCTATCTCGCCATTCTCGAAGGTTTTTGGCCGCTCGGCTTCATCGTTGCCGGCCTCATCAGCCTCGTGCTCTTGCAATATTTCGACTGGCGCTCGGTGTTCCTGGCGCAAGCGATCCCGGCCCTCTTCCTCTTTGTCATCCGCTTTCTCGTTCCAGAATCGCCGCGCTGGCTGGTCGATCATGGCCATGACGACGAGGCCGATCGCGTGATGAAGCAGATCGAAGCCAAGGTCGTCGATCGCATGGGCGGCAAGCCTCTGCCCGAGCCGGTGCCGCTGGCATCCTATGCCCGCAAGGAGGATCGCGGTTTCTCTTTCTTCGAGATCTGGAAGGCGCCCTATGCGCCGCGCACAGTGATGATCTGGCTCACCTGGTTCTTCGCTCTGCTTGGCTTTTACGGCCTCACCACCTGGCTCGGCGCGCTGCTGCAGGCCTCGGGCTATAGCGTCAGCAAATCCGTGACTTATACGCTGCTGATTTCGCTCGCCGGCATTCCGGGTTTCATCACCTCATCGTTCCTGATCGAGGCCTGGGGCCGCAAGCCGACCTGCGTGCTGATGCTGCTCGGCAGCGCCGTCGCCGCCTTTCTCTATGGGCACTCGCCGTCGTTTGCTCTGCTCATCGTCTTCGGACTGATGATGCAGTTCTTCGCCTTCGGCATGTGGTCGGTGCTCTACGCCTATACGCCGGAACTCTACCCGACGCGGGCGCGGGCAACCGGTGCCGGCTGCGCCTCGGCGGTCGGCCGCCTCGGCTCCCTGCTCGGCCCCTATCTCATCGGCATCATTCTACCGAGCCTCGGCCAAGGCGGCGTCTTCGCTTTGGGCGCGAGCTCTTTCGCGATCGCGGCCCTGGTCGTTCTCGTCCTCGGCATCGAAACCAAGGGCAAGTCGCTCGAAGCCCTGTCGCAATAACTCCCTCCCAATCCCGCGCAACGGAGATCACACCATGGAACTCGCAACGACTGAGATGTCAGAGCGCCAACGGAAATACCGCGCAACTTACCGTGAGCGCATTGCCGGCTGGTACAATGGCTATGTCCATATCGCCGTCATCTACACGATCGGCCTGACGGCGCTGTACATCTACATCTCCAACATCCACAATCCGAGCTGGCTGGAGCTGCTGACGATTCCGACCGTCTTCCTGTTCTGCAATTTCTTCGAATGGTGGCTGCACCGTTATGTGATGCACCGTCCGTCGCAGAATCCGGTCGGCCGCGCCGTCTACAACCGGCACACGCTGCAGCATCATCAGTTCTTCACCGAACATGAGATGCGCTTCGCCGATCAGCGCGACTATCGCGTGACTTTCTTCCCGACCTATGCGCTGGCGACCTTCACGCTGATCTCGATCCCCGGCGCGATCGTGCTTGGCCTGTTGCTTTCCCCGAACGTCGGCTGGCTCTTCATCACGACGACGACGGGCGTCTATCTCACCTATGAGTTCATGCACTTCTGCTGTCACGTCGAAGACAATGCCTTCGTGCGCAACATGCCATTCGTCAACACGATCCGGCGCCACCACACCGCCCATCACGATCAGTCGATCATGATGGAGCGCAACATGAACCTCACCTTCCCGATCATGGACTGGGCCTTCGGCACGTCCGATCTCGACCGTGGGCTCCTTGGTACGCTCTTCAATGGCTATGACACGCGCTATGTGAAGAAGGACATGCGCAAGACCTCGCGGACTCCCGGCCGTCCGGCTTCGGACGTCATGCAGGCCGCCGAATAATATTCCGGCCGCGCGCTTGCGCGCGGCCCATTCTCAATGGAGCAGCACAATGCCCCCGCGCATCAAAGTCATACTTTCGATCGCCGTCGGCCTTGCAGCCATCGGCGGCTTCATCTTCATGGGCCATCTTGGTGAAGCAGGACCGCAACGCGCCGTCGCCTTTCTCGGGCCGTTCATGATCGTGAGCCTGTGGATCTTTCCGGAAGTCATGCGCCGGACGCCCGACGGGAAAAAGCCAAGATGAAAACCTACATTGGAGATCGCACCATCGACGGGATCGTCGTTACTGTCGATGGGCAACCCCTCGCCGACCAGAGCCAACGCCATTGCTATTCGCCCGCCGGCTTCGAATGGAGCTATGAAGGACCGGCGCCGTCGCAGCTCGCCTATGCGATGCTCGTCGATCATCTCGGCGATGAGAAGAAGGCCGAGGCCCTGCAGGAGCGCTTCATGCGCGAGGTCGTCGCCAATTTCCAGAACGAATGGGAAATGACGTCAGCCGACATCGATCGGGTGCTGCGCGGCTTCTAGCTGCGCAGTGCCTTCTTAAATTCCAGTAGCAGCGCCAAATTCAGGAGGCAGCGCCCGTATGGACGCCAAAGTCGACGCTCAAGCAGACGCAAAGGCAGAGAAGCCGAAAAAGATCGAAAAGCGGACGATCGATGAAATTCGCAAGTCGAAGACGACGGGCGAAAAGATGGTTTATGTCTCCGTGCCGGACTACACCTCGGCCAAATGGGCCGAGATGGCCGGCGTCGATGTCGCGGTTTTGGGCGACAGCCTCGCGATGATCGCGCATGGGCACGCCAATACCGTGCCTGCCACCATGGATATGATGATCCTGCATGGTCAGGCGGTGCGGCGCGGCGCGCCGAACACTTTCGTGCTCGGCTGCATGCCCTATCAGAGCTACAACACGGTCGATCGCGCTTTGACCAATGCGACGCGCTTCATGCAGGACGCGCTGACCGATGCGGTGAAGCCGCAAGGCGGCAAGTCGCAGGCCCATATTCTGAAAGCGCTTGTCGATGCGGGCATTCCCACCGCCTCGCATATCGGCTTGACGCCGCATACGATCGCCGTCTTCGGCGGTTTCAAGATTCAGGGCAAGACGGCCGATGCCGCGATGAAGATCCTCGAGGACGCGCTGGCGATCGAGGATGCCGGCTGCTTCATGCTGGAATTCGAGGCGGTGCCCGCCCCGATCGCCAAGCTGATCTCGCAGCAGCTCACAATTCCGACGATCGGCATTGGTGCGGGAGCTGGAACCGACGGCCAGATTCTTCTGGCCTATGATCTTCTCGGCGTCTTCACCGATTTCAAACCGAAGTTCACCAAGCGCTTTGCCAATCTCACCGAGGTCGCGGTCGCTGGTCTCAAGGATTATGTGCGCGAGGTAAAGACGGGCGTCTTCCCGGACGATGATCATTCCTACAAGGTCGATCAGGCGGAACTCGACAAATTCGCGACCATGGTCGAGCGGCGCCGCCAGTTCTGATGCCTCCGCTTGAGTGCGGATGTTCTAATGCGGATGTTTGGCGGCTTGTGCGGCTGGTTGTTTAGCAGGCGCACCGATGGGCAAAGCGGCAGCCAGAACTTCGTAGAGTGCGGCGGGATCCGTATTGGCGCGCAGCCGTTTGGCGATATCCGGCTCGCGCAGCCGGCGCGCGACGCAGGCGAGCGCCGCGAGATGGTCCTTATCCGCCTCGGCCGGGATCAACAGCAGAAAAACGAGATCGACCGGCTGGCCGTCGACGGCCTCGAAGTTGATCGGCTTCTCAAGCCGCGCAAAGAGCGCGAAAAACTGCTTGAGCCCTGGCACTTTCGCATGCGGAACTGCAACGCCCTCGCCGATTCCGGTCGAGCCCAAGGCTTCGCGCGCCAGCACCGGATCGAGCACGGTCTGGACGTCGACCCCGGCCACTTTGGCCGCGCGGCGCGCCAGCTCCTGCAGGAGCTGCGTCTTGTTGCCGCCGCGCAAGTACAGCACCTGCTCCGGCCGGATTAATTCGATCATTTCCATCTTGGGTGCTCTCGTCGAAGCGCGTGCGCCGGTTTAGTCGAGCATTCTGAGCCGATATCCAACACCTTGCTCGGTAATGATATGTTGCGGGCGTTCCGGATTGGCTTCGATCTTCTGGCGCAACGCGCGGATATAGATACGTAGATATTGGACGTCGCCGTCGCCACCCCAGACCTCACGCAGCAGGAATTTATGCGTCAGCACCTTTCCGGCATGCGCCACGAGCAAGCGTAGCAGTTCGTATTCGCGCGGCGACAGTTTAACCTCTTGGCCGCCGACCGTCACGATGCGGCGGACAAGATCGACAGACAGGTCGCCGGAGCGGAAAATCGGCTTCTCGCCCTGTTGCTGCAGGCGATGACGTAAGGCCGCTCTGATGCGCGCCAGGAGTTCGTCGACCCCGAAAGGCTTTGTCACATAATCGTCGGCGCCGAGATCGAGCGCCTTCACCTTGCCGCCCTCGTCGGTCCGGCTCGATAGAATGACGATCGGCACGACGGACCCCTCATCGCGCAGCTTGCTGATGATGTCAAAGCCGCTGATGTCCGGCAGACCGAGATCGAGCACCACCACATCGACGGGATTGGTCTTGATGCTGTGCAGCGCGCTCGCGCCATCGGCGACTTCGATCACGCGATAGCCCTGTGCCGTCAGGCTCGTATGAAGGAACCGGCGGATCGCCGGCTCGTCATCGACAATCAATATGCGCAGTGGCAGCGCCTCCGCGCTCATCTCAGTATCTCCTCGGTCATTTTCGTCGGCGCCGGCAATGGCAGCCTGATGGTGAAGACGGCCCCCGAACGGTCCGTCCGATTGGCGGCGAGAATCGATCCGCCCATGGCTTCGACGAAGCCGCGGCAGATGGCAAGGCCGAGACCAGTGCCGGCGCGCTTTCTGTCAACCGCTTGAATCCGGTAGAATTTGTCGAAGATGCGCTCCGTATCGCCTACCGGAATGCCCTCGCCTTCGTCCAATATATCGATCCGGACGCCGGCGCCTTCGCGCCGCGCGATCAGGCTCACCTTGGTTCCAGGCGGCGTATATTTCGCGGCATTGTCGAGAAGATTGAACAACACCTGCTCGAACAGGACCGGATCGACCTTCAGCATTGGGAGATCCGGATCAAGATCGATCTCGATCTTATGCTCGCCGAGGACCGCGGCCGCGCGTCCGAAGGCGCTGCCGACGATGTCGCCGAGATCGACGAGTTCGCTGCGCGGCTCGATTGCACCCGACTCAAGCCGCGTCATGTCGAGAAGATTGGAGATGAAGCGATTGAGCCGCTCCGCCTCCTCCTGGATCGTCCCGATGAGCTCTTGCTGCGCCTGATCGTCGAGCACGGCGCGATAGGATTTGAGGCTCGTCGCGGCACCGAGTACCGACGCGAGCGGCGTGCGCAGATCATGCGAGATCGAGGTCAAAAGCGCCGAACGTAGCCGCTCGGTTTCGACGGTGAGATGCGCACGTTCCACATCGGCCAGGAGATTGACGCGCTCGATTGCCAGCGCCGCCTGATCCGATAGCGCATCGAACAGACGCTGCTGATCGGGCGTCAACAGCGGGCCTGGAATATCGTTGTCGAGACCGATCACTGCGACCGCGCCGCGCGCTGTGCGCAATGGCAGAAATAGGCGCTTGGCGCCCGGCAGTGTGTCGGCACTGCGGCCGGCCGGCCGATTGTGCTCCCAGCACCATTTGGCCGCCGCGATATCGGATTCATGCAGCGTATCTTCGGGCGGATAGCCGGCGCGCACGGTCAAAATGCCGTCGACCGGCAGCAACACCACGACCCGCACTTTCAGCATCAAGGCGACCTGATAGACGGTCGCCCATAAGAGATCATCGAGCGTAATCGCTCCGGCAAGCTTGCGGGCGAAAAGATAAAGATCTTCAGTCGTGCGCGCACGCTGCCGTGCGGTCAGCGCCTGATTGCGCATGCGAGCGGTGAGATTGCTGGCGATCACCGCGATCAGGCCGAAGAAGAACAGCGCGACGACATTTTCCGGATCGGCAATGGTGAAACTGTAGAGCGGCGGCAGAAAAAAGAAATTATAGGCCAGCACGCTGACAAGGCAGGCAAAGAGCGACGGCCATAAGCCGTAGGCGATGGCGCTTCCCATCACAGCCGTCAGAAAGACGAGCGTGATATTGGTCGTCGACAGAAGATGCTGCAGCGCTTCTCCAACGGCGAGCGCCACGCCAACGAAGGCCAGACTGCCGAGATAAGCCTGCACGTCGGTGAAATCGGCCGACTGCGGCAGCCTTACGGACTTGCGCGGGGCGTTTTTCGGCTGATCCGTCTTGGCAATAACATGGACGCTGATATCGCCCGACAGTCGAATGAGCCGATAGGTGACCGAGCCCCACAGCAGCTCCGCCCAGCGCGGCTTGCGCGAGCGCGCGACGACGATATGGGTGAAATTGTTCTCGGTCGCGTAATCGACGATGGAACGGCCGGCGTCCTGTCCCGGAATAGTGACAGCATCGCCGCCGAGCCGCTCGGCAAGACGCAAGGATTCGGCAATCGCACTGCGCTCCGCATCGGACAGGCGCGAGTCATGCGATGTCTCGATATGGATCGCGGTCCAGGGCGCATGCAGGCGATCGGCCAGGCGTTTGGCGATGCGGATCAGCGTCGGGCTCGCCGGGCTTTCATTGATGCAGGCCATGACGCGCTCGCCCGCGGCCCACGGCCCTGGGATGGCGTGCGCCCGCATATAGCTGACCATCTGCTCATCGACGCGCTGCGCCGTGCGCCGCAAGGCGAGTTCGCGGAGCGCCGTCAGATTGCCGGGCTGGAAATAATTGCGGATCGCCCGCTCGGCCTGCTGCGGAACATAGACTTTCCCCTCGTGCAGGCGCTGAATAAGATCTTCTGGCGTCAGATCGACGACCTCGACTTCGTCGGCCCGGTCGAGGATGGAATCTGGCACGGTCTCGCGCACGAAGACGCGGGTGATCTTGGCGACGACGTCGTTCAGGCTTTCGAGATGCTGTATGTTGAGCGTTGCATAGACATCGATGCCGGCGGCGAGCAATTCTTCGACGTCGAGATAGCGCTTCGGATGCCGGCTTCCCGGCGCGTTGGTATGCGCCAGCTCGTCGACCAGTACGAGCTTTGGCCGGCGCTGCAAAATAGCGTCGAGGTCCATCTCTTCCAAAAAATGACCGCGATATTCGACGCTATGACGCGGCACGACCTCAAGGCCTTCCGTCAGCGCCTGCGTCTCCTTGCGGCCGTGCGTCTCGACAACGCCGACAACGACGTCGATCCCATCGCGCTTCTTGGCCTGCGCGGTCATCAACATTTCAAAGGTCTTGCCGACGCCTGGCGCCGCGCCGAGAAATACTTTCAGACGTCCTCGTCCCTCGTTCTCCGCCTCTTTCAGCAGAGCCTCGGGGGACGGCCGGTTGGCGCGGTCTGATCGATCGTCGTTCATGCGTATGCCCGATCGAATGGGGTCTTTGAAAATGTCGCGGCGGCCAATGCGTTGCCACACTGCCCGCCGCGCATTGCAGCCCCAAGTCTCTCTTATACCGGATCCTTTATATAGCTATTATTTGGCGGC
>JBKQRA010000137.1:0-64691 GCA_052144065.1 Methylovirgula sp.
GGCTTCTTCGCCAAGCTCACGAAACGACGATTGAAGCGAGGCGTCTTCCGTTCGATCGCCGATCTCCAGGCCGCCATCAACCGCTTCCTCGACGAGCACAATGCGGAGTCAAAGCCCTTCACTTGGAAAGCGGACCCAGACAAAATCATCGCCGCCGTCAGACGAGGGCACCAAGCGTTAGATTCGATCCACTAGTTATCCAAGAAGCTCCGCAGCTTGCGGCTTCGGCTCGGATGCTTCAGCTTGCGCAGCGCCTTCGCCTCGATCTGGCGGATACGCTCTCTGGTCACCGAGAACTGCTGGCCGACCTCTTCGAGCGTGTGATCGGTGTTCATGCCGATGCCGAAGCGCATGCGCAGCACGCGTTCCTCGCGCGGGGTCAATGACGCCAGTACGCGCGTCGTCGTCTCGCGCAGATTGGACTGGATCGCCGCATCGATCGGCAGGATCGCATTCTTGTCCTCGATGAAATCGCCGAGATGCGAATCTTCCTCATCGCCGATCGGGGTTTCGAGCGAGATCGGCTCCTTGGCGATTTTCAGGACCTTGCGGACCTTTTCGAGCGGCATGGCGAGCTTTTCGGCGAGCTCCTCCGGCGTCGGCTCGCGGCCGATCTCATGCAGCATCTGGCGCGAGGTGCGGACGATCTTGTTGATCGTCTCGATCATATGCACCGGAATGCGGATGGTGCGCGCCTGATCCGCGATCGAGCGGGTGATGGCCTGCCTGATCCACCAGGTCGCATAGGTCGAGAATTTATAGCCGCGGCGATATTCGAATTTATCGACCGCTTTCATGAGGCCGATATTGCCCTCTTGAATGAGATCGAGGAACTGCAGGCCGCGGTTCGTATATTTCTTGGCGATCGAGATCACGAGACGCAGATTGGCCTCGACCATCTCCTTCTTCGCCTGGCGGGCTTCGCGCTCGCCCTTCTGCACGACCTGGACGATCTTGCGGAATTCCAGGATCTCAAGGCCTGTCTCGGTCGCGAGGCCCTGAATGTCCGTGCGGATGTCCTTGATCGGATCCTTGGCGCGGTTGACGAATTCCTTCCAGCCGCGGCTGCCGAGCTTGGAGACGCGCTGCAGCCATTTCGGATCGAGCTCCGAATTATGGTAGTTCTTCAGGAAATCCTCGCGCAGCACGCCGCATTCCTCGGCATGGCGCAGAAGCTTCGTTTCGAAGCCGATGAGGCGCTTGTTGATGTCATAGAGCTGCTCGACCAGCGCATCGATGCGGTTCTGGTTGAGCGACAGCGATTTGACGTCGGTGACGATCTCTTTCTTGAGCGTCTTATATTTGCGCTCCTGAGCCGGGGTCAGCGTCTCGTTCTTGAGCTTGTTCTCGACGTTCTGATCCTGCAGCCGGCGCAGTTTCTTATAGGCATCGGCGACGCGGTCGAAGGTTTCGAGCACCTTCGGCTTCAATTCGGCTTCCATGGCGGAAAGCGACACGGAATTCTCCATGTCCTCTTCTTCTTCGAAGGATTCTTCGAGAATCGGCATTTCGCCGTCTTCATCGGCGCCGCGCAGGCCGACCGGCGGATTGATCGGCGCGGTCGCCGGCGCGCGCTCGGCCATAAGCTGCTGGGCGCCCGGCGCCGTCATGTCGATCTTCGGCGTATTCTTGCCGTCGGGGCCGGCATAGGTCGCCTCGAGGTCGATGATATCGCGCAGGAGAATCTTGGCGTCGTTCAATTCGTCGCGCCAGATGATGATGGCCTGGAAAGTGAGCGGGCTTTCGCAGAGGCCCGCGATCATCGCCTCGCGGCCGGCCTCGATGCGCTTGGCGATGGCGATTTCGCCTTCGCGCGACAAAAGCTCGACCGAGCCCATCTCGCGCAGATACATGCGGACGGGATCGTCCGTGCGGTCGGCAGGCTCCGAGGAGCGCGTCGTCAATGCCTTCGGCTGGCTGACCTCGACGAGGTCTCCGCCTTCGATCTCTTCTTCCTCGGCGGCTTCTTCGGTTTCTTCGCCGTCCTGCTCTTCGCTCTCGATGACATTGATGCCCATCTCATTGAGCATCGCCAAAATGTCCTCGATCTGCTCGGAGTTGACTTCCTCCGACGGCAGCACCGCATTCAATTCGCTATAGGTGACAAAGCCGCGCTTCTTGGCGAGCTTGATCATCCGCTTGACGGCGGCATCGGACAAATCAAGGAGAGGGCTGTCCGTCGTTTCGACGACGACTGCGTCGCCTTCGGCCTTTTCATTATCTTTCTTCGCCATAAAACCTCTCCAGAGCGAACAGTGCGCGCCGTCCGCTATCTCTCCGCACATGTTAAGAACTCGTCTAGCGAGCTCGTTCTTTGTCCCGTTTTCTGCCGTTCATCGCGCTTTCATCGCGCCGGCAGTATGACAATGAAATTGCGTGGAACGACGCGTCGGCGGATGCGTTATTGCCACGGTAAACCAGTAAAAACGCAATTCCTTCAAGCATAAGACGCCCGCACGCTGATCGGCCACGCCGTCCGCCGCGAGTCAAGCTCTTCGTCCCTTTCGCTCGGCCTCTTTGACCTAAGGTCGAGGACGATCTCCGACATCAGGGATGCGCATCACCGTCAGGACGTCATAAAGACCCGCTGGGCCGGCCGGAAGCGACGCCAAAACCCTCGACCGCTGCCTCTGTTCCAGCAAGGGCCGACAATTGCTCCTGGATGTCCTTTAGCCGGGCGAGGTTGGTTTCGCTCCCATCCGCCGCGAGGGCGGCCTCCGCCGATTTCAACTCCCTATTTAGAGCCCGCATTTTCCGATGCAAGGCCATGGCTTGCCGTAATGCTGCTTCAGCGTCCGTATCTGCCGCTTCTGGCGCGATAATCCAGAGGCAGGCATGGGCCTTTTGCGCTTCCAGCCGCCGCCGCGCCGAACCGAGGCCGCTGCGTTCGATTTCGTCCTGCAGCTCCAAATGGTCGGGGAGCGCCGCATGACCCCAGAGATCGAGGAGTTTTTCGCGCAATGCGCGCGTGTCCGGGTGCGCGAGCTCAAGCTCGGCGAGCGCTTCGCCACAAGATTCTAAAAGAGACGGATGATTCAATAGAATCAATATAATGATCGCCTCCCGTCCGGACGGCTCGAGCGATTTCGGCTGCAGCAGCGCCGATTTGGCGAGGCCCATCCCGATCGCAGGGGCGGCGGCAAGGTAGTTCTCGACCGGCGGATTGCCCGGCCGTCCGCGCGAAAAGCCCGGCGAAAAACCGGAATTGCCGCGGCCGGAATAGGGCTTACGAAAATCTCCATTCGACCGGCTTGGCGCATAGGCTGGAGCTTGACCGAAGAGCCTTGCAAGCCGGCTTTGGAAATCGGCGGCATAATAGCGTCTTAGGGTATCGTCCTGGATCGCGGCGCAGAGCTCGGCCAGCCGGCGCTCGAGCCCGGCGCGGCTCTCGGGCGTCGCCAGCGCGTCGTTCTCAGTTTCCCTATGCCAAATGAGATCGACGAGCGGCAGAGCCTGTTCGAGCACCCCTTCGATCGCCGTGGCGCCGCCGGAGCGGGCCAGATCGTCCGGGTCCTGGCCCTCCGGCAGAAGCGCGAAGCGCAGGGTCCGACCGGGGCCGATCAGCGGCAAAGCGATGTCGATCGCGCGATAGGCCGCCTTGCGGCCGGCGCGGTCGCCGTCGAAGCAGAGGATCGGCTCTTCCGCCATTTTCCAGAGGAGCACGCATTGCGCTTCGGTCAGCGCGGTGCCGAGCGGCGCGACCGTATGCGGAAAGCCGGCGCTCGCCATCGAGATCACATCGACATAGCCCTCGACGGCGATGACGGTGCCCTTCTCATGGGCGGCCTGCCGGGCATTGTGGTGGTTGTAGAGCAGGCCGCCTTTGTGAAAGAGCGGCGTCTCGGGCGAGTTCAGATATTTGGCCTGGACGTCCTTTTCGAGCGCCCGGCCGCCGAAGGCGATGACGCGGCCGGAGCGGTCGCAGATCGGAAACATCACCCGGTCGCGAAAGCGGTCATAGGGCACGGCGATATCGTCGCCCGTGACGATAAGCCCGGCTTCGGCCATGACCTCGGGCGTCGCGCCCTTTGCCGCCAAGGCATCGCGCAGCGCGAATTTTTCCGCTGGCGCATAGCCGAGCCGAAAGCGTTTCTGCGTCTCCGGGCCGAGGCCGCGGGCGCTCAAATAGCCCCGCGCCTTGGTGCCGCGCTCGCGCAAAAGTTCGGCTTCGAAGAAACGGGCGGCGAATTCGAGGACTTCGTGGAGGCCGGCGCGGCGCTTTTCCTGCTCGACCGCTTCGGGCGTGACTTTCGGCAGAGCGAGGCCGGCGTCGGCGGCAAGCCGCTCGACGGCTTCCGGAAAGCTCAGCCCCTCGGTCGCCATCAGAAAATCGAAAATATTGCCGTTCTTGCCTGAGGAGAAATCAAACCAGGCCATTTTCTGGTCGTTGACGAAGAAGGACGGCGACTTTTCCGAGGTGAAAGGCGATAGGCCGCGCCATTCGCGCCCGGCCTTCATAAGCTTCACCTTGCGTCGAACGACCTCGGAGACAGGCAGTCGAGCCTTCAGTTCTTCGAGAAAAGAGGGTGCGAATCGCATCGGCATCTTCAGCTAGGGGCCGCGGCATTATAAATAAGCAGCGGGGCCCGAAGAAGTTTATTCACGGGATTCACAGGATCAACGCCCCTTTTCTGCCCGCGCCCGGGAGAGCCGGTCGGCGAGCCGATATGCCGTCAGCGCCAATCAAGCCGCAAATGAGCCAGGCAAGCCGAAATGAGCCCAGCAATGAGCAAAGCGTCCCGTTTTTTCGAGATGAAGCGCAAGGGTGAGAAGATCTCGATGCTCACCGCCTATGACTATCCGACGGCGAAGGCGGAAGTCGAGGCCGGCGTCGACATCATTCTCGTCGGCGATAGCGTCGGCACGAATATTCTGGGCTATCAGAGCGAGCAGGACGTGACGCTCGCCGATATCGCCCATCATGTGCGGGCGGTGCGCCGGGGTGCGCCGCAGACCGCGATCCTCGCCGATCTGCCCTATCGCACCTATGAGACGCCGGAGATGGCGGTCGCCAATGCCAGGCTTCTGCGCGAGGCGGGGGCCGATCTCGTCAAATTCGAGGGTCCGCATCCGGAGATCGTCAAAGCGCTGGTGGCGGCTGGCATCGATGTCTGCGGCCATCTCGGCCTTGAGCCGCAGCATCACGCCGAAAAGCGTCTGAAAGGCCGCTCGGCCGAGGAGGCGCGGACCCTACTCGCCAATGCCAAAGCGTTGGATGACGCGGGCATTGCGATGCTCGTCCTTGAACTGATCCCGGAGGAGGTCGCGGAGAGCGTCGCCAAATCGATCAAGGCGCCGACGATCGGCATCGGCGCTGGGCGTCATACGGATGGGCAGGTTTTGGTGATTTGCGACATGCTCGGCTTTACGCCGGTGAATTTCCGCCACAACCGGCGTTATCACGAAGTGGGTCCGCTGATCGGCGATGCGACGGCGCATTATGTCCGCGATGTACGCGAAGGCCGCTTTCCGGCGGAAGCCAATGTGTTCCACATGCCGCAAGATGAGCTCTCGATTTTTACCGGCGATGCGGCGTGAGGGGGCAGTGTCAGGAGGAAGCCGTCATGCGCGGACTTGATCCGCGCATCCAGGCACATGGCTCATGGAGGGTCGATGCACCCTACCAATTCAGCGTTTCATAGAGATCAATCCAATCGGGATTTGCCTCTTGGATCAACGAAAGCTTCCAAACGCGCGGCCAGTGTTTCAGCGTTTTCTCGCGTTGAATCGCCGCACGAATATCGTCAAAAGCTTCGTAAAAGACGAGGCGGTGCAGCCCATACCGCTTTGTAAATCCATCAACCAGCCCCGTACCATGCTCATGGATACGTCGCGACAAATCGCTAGTGACGCCCACGTAAAGCGTCCCGTCGCGCTTGTTGGTCATGATATAAACGAAGCCGCTCATGGGATCATGGGTTGGCCTGCATGGCCTGCAGTACCAGTGTTGAAAATAGCAACGTTCTGGGAACGTCTCTCCTGGATGCGCGGATCAAGTCCGCGCATGACGGCGCCTAACTTGGTTTAAATTAGCCCATGGATCTCTTCTACAAAATCACTCCCGCGAAGCTCTGGCATGAGGCCGAAGTCAAAGGCAGTTTCGAGGGCGCGCCCGTCGATCTCGCCGACGGATTCATTCATTTCTCGACCGGCGCTCAGGCGCGTGAGACCGCGGAAAAACATTTCGCCGGACAGGACGATTTGCTGCTGATCGCGGTCGATCCGGCAAAACTCGGCGATGCGCTCGATGCGCTGCGCTATGAGCCCTCGCGCGGCGGCGACCTCTTTCCGCATCTCTACGCGCCGCTGCCGCTCGACGCGGTTGCCTGGGTCCGGCGCCTGACGCTCGGTCCCGATGGCAAGCACGTGCTTCCGGATGAGATTCCGTGATCGGATTTTTGGACGCGCTGGCGCGGCCCGTCTTGCTGCGTCTCGATCCGGAGACGGCGCATCGCGCCACCGTCAAAGCGCTTTCTTTGTTGCCCGCGTGCGCTGCGGCGCCCGACGATCCGCGTTTGGCCATCTCGGCCTTCGGCCTCACATTTTCCAATCCGCTCGGGCTTGCCGCGGGCTTCGACAAAAATGCCGAAGCGGCGGACGCCATGCTCTCCCTCGGCTTCGGCTTTGTCGAAGTCGGCACGGTGACGCCGCGGCCGCAGCCGGGCAATCCGCGCCCGCGCCTGTTTCGGCTGAGCGATGATCGCGCCGTCATCAATCGCTTCGGCTTCAACAGCGAAGGCCATGAAGCGGTCAAGGTACGTCTGGCACGCCGGCACAAGCGTGCTGGGCTCGTCGCGGTCAATCTCGGCGCCAATAAGGACGCGGCGGATCGCGCCAAGGATTATGTCGACGGGATCAAGGCCTTTGCCGGTCTCGCGGATTTTTTCGTCGTGAATGTCTCGTCGCCGAATACGCCGGGCCTGCGCGATCTCCAGCATGAGGCGGCGCTCGACGATCTCGTCGCCCGCGTGTTGGCCGCGCGCGATGAAGTCACGAAACCAACGCCGATCATCTTGAAGATCGCGCCGGATCTATCTCTTGATGAACTCGATGCGATCATCCGCATCTGCCGCACGCGCAAGATCGACGGGCTTGCGATTTCCAACACGACGATTGCCCGCCCCGCGACGCTCAAAGATCAGTTGCTTGCTAAGGAAACCGGCGGTCTGTCCGGCCGGCCGCTGTTCGGGCGTTCGACGCAGCTTCTGGCGCAAGCCTATCTGCGGGTCGAAACGCAATTCCCGCTGATTGGCATCGGCGGGATCGAAGATGCGGCAACGGCCTTCGCCAAGATCGAAGCTGGCGCAAGCCTCATCGAGCTTTATACGGCGCTCGTCTTCAAAGGCGCGCCGCTCATTTCCGAAATCAAGAGCGGGCTTGTCGCGCGGCTCGCCAAAGGCAATCGTCAGCTTGCGGATGCGACGGGTGCGGCCGCAGCCGATTGGGCCGCCGGAAAAGTTTTCGCGAGAGATCTCGGATAAAGGATCGCTTGGCCAACCCCGCGGGCGATCAAAAACACCAGCCATGCCGACCAAAGGCCCGTATTGCCGAAGGGCTTCAAGAGAAAGAACATCCCGATAAAGAGGACGAGCGCTGCGAGCATGGTGTTGCGCATGGCCTGCGTCCAGGTCGCGCCAATAAAGACGCCGTCGAACTCGAAGGCCATCGCGCCGCAGAGCGGCGTCAGAGCGGCGAAGGCCAGATAATGCCGCGCCATGGCGCGGACTGTCTCGTTCGTCGAGAGGAAATCGATGATGAGCGGTCCGGTCAGAAATGCGAGCAGCGTCACGCTGCCGGCGAAGGCGAGCGACCAGATCATCGTCACCCGCACTGCGGAACGAAAGCCGTCTGCATCGCGCGCGCCCACCGATTGGCCGCACATCTGCTGCGCGGCGGCGGCGAAACCGTCGAGGAAATAGGCGGTCAGGAAGAAGATATTGAACAGGACCGCATTGGCGGCGAGCGTTATGTCGCCGCCGCGTGCGCCTTGCGAGGTGAAGAAAGCGAAGGCGAAGGTCAAAGAAGCGGTTCGGATCATGATGTCGCGATTGATCGCGACGAGCCGCAAAAGCTTAGCTTTGTCGAAGACGCGCCGCCAGGCAAGCCCGAAGATGCCGCCTTCGAGGCGGTTGAGAATGGCAAGCCCGATCAGCATGCCCGAAGCTTCGGCGATGAGCGTGCCGGCGGCCGAGCCGCGTACGCCTAGTCCGAAGCCATAGACGAACCAGACATTGAGGGCGATGTTGAAGAGGTTGATGAAAACCTGCAGGCCGAGCGCGATATCGGTGCGGGCGCGGCCGGTGACGGTGCCGAGCACGACGTAATTGGCGAAGACGAAGGGCGCCGACCAGATGCGGATATTGAAATAGGCTTTGGCCGCTTCCGTCACCTCCGGGCTCGCGCCGAAGGCGGCAAAACCGATGGTGGCGATCGGTGCCTGCAGCGCGATCAGCAAAAGTCCAATGCAGGCGGCGCTCGCGAGCGCCCGCAGCAGCGTCGCCTTCTGCTCGACGAGATCGCCGCATCCGACCGCCTGTGCCGTCAGTCCCGCCGTGCCGATGCGCAGGAAGCTGAAGCCCCAGAAGGTGAAATCGAAGATGACGGCGGCGGCGGCGATGGCGCCGAGAAGATGCGCGGCACCAAGCCGTCCGATCACGGCCGCATCGGCGAAGCCGAGCAGCGGCGTCGAGAGATTGGCGAGCGTGAAGGGAAGCGCCAGCCGCAGGACCTGCGCATGGGTCACGCGGACCGGCGTAAAGTGAACGGTCTCGGAAGCGCTCAAACCTTGATGCTCATCTCAAACGGCCAGGACCGGCGAAACGGTCAAGACCGGCCGCGCCGGCATGTTCCGAAAAAGTTGCACGACTTTTTCGGCAAGAACATGCTCTAATTTATTGAATTGGAGCATCTTCCTATCGCTCGGATGATTCTTTCCGAGCGGAAGATGCTCTAGGGCCTAGCGGAGACGGCGGAGATTGAAAAGCCGCAGGACGAGCCAGACGGGCACGACGATCATCGCGCCGGCAAGCACATAGGTGCCGAGCTCGCGGATCGCATCGAAGCCCATCGCCCAGACCCGACGGGCGAAACGCACGCAGGTTTCGATGACATCGATGGGCCGAATATCGAGCCACATCAGAAGCGCGCCGACGATGATCGACAGCAGGATCAGGCGCAGCGCGACATTGGCCGGCGTGCCGCCGAGGAAGCGGGTCAGCGGCGTTTCCGTCTGGCGCCAGCGCCAAGCCTCCGAGCTCGTGTTCGCGGACGCATTGGATGATTCGTTGGAGGCTTCGCCGGACGACGCATTGGCGGAAGAATTGAGGGAGGACGCGACGCTCCAATGGAGCGGCTGCGCCGTATGTTCGTCGATCATGAGCCAACCTCGTCCAAGCTCGGCAAATCGCCCGCTCGGTTCCAGACTAGGTCGCCGAGGGATTGCAGAAACAGTGAAACTTAACAATTCAAGTAATGATAGCGCGATTCGCCATCAAGACCCTTGCCAAGGCTAAAGTGAAGATCGGGTCAACTCTTCGAGACATGACGTGGGGGAATGATTAACCGGCGTTTGCCGGAAGCAGCTGACCTTGCGCGATTTTCGCGGCGGCGATCACTGCCTGCGTCCGGCTTTCGACCCGCAGCTTCTGTAAGATCGCCGAGACATGCGCCTTTATGGTTGCTTCGGAGACGGAAAGCTCAAAGGCAATTTGTTTGTTGAGAAGTCCCTCGGACAGCATCATCAGCACCCGCATCTGCTGCGGCGTCAGGGAGGCGAGGCGCCGCAGAATGTCGGCGGTCGCCGGATCCGGCGCGACGGAGGCGGGATCGAGGTCCGGCGGAAGCCAGAGCCCTCCGGCCATGACGCTCGCGATGGCGCCGCACATCGTATCGAGACCGGTGGTCTTCGGAATGAAGCCTGCGGCGCCGATCTCGACACAGCGGCGCATGACGCAGCGATTGTCATTCGCCGAGACGACGACGACCGGTATGGTTGGATATTGGCCGCGCAGATAGATCAGGCCGGAAAAGCCGTGCATGCCCGGCATCGCCAGATCGAGCAGCACGAGATCGGTTTCGGGCTGTGCGGCGAGCGCCCGGATAAGTTCGTCGAAATCGCTCGCCTCGCTGACGGACGCCTCCTTGAAGGCGCCTTCGATCGCTTGGCGCAGCGCGCCGCGGACCAATGGATGGTCGTCGGCGATGACGATATCGCTTCTTGTCCGCGCCACGGGCTCTCCCTATGCTCGCTGCAGACCGCGCTGCAGACTTGCGCCGCCGCTAGAGTGGCACTGATCGGCGGAAGGTGGCCATTTTCCTTCTTGATGTCGCGCCTGGCAAGCACGACGATCAGCGTGGATCTTTTCCGTGACGCAGCATGAGCTTTCGGACGCCCAGATCGACCGTGCCCGGATCGACGGCGGATTCAGTTTCGCTCTCGCCGCTTTCATCCTTGGAATCGGGCTGTTAGCGGTCCTCGACCGGATCGGCCTGCCGGACGAGATGCTGCGCGTCGGTGTGCTGGCGCTGATTTTTATTGGGCTTGCCGTGATCGGCGTGATGATGCGGACGATGCGGCCTGCCGATTTTTATGTCGGCGGACGTTCGCTTCCTGCGGTTTACGCCGGTGTCGTCTTTGCCGGCGCGGGCTTTGCGCTGTTTCTGCCTTATCTGCCGCCGCTGCCGCAGGGCATCAGCTTCGCTTCGATCGCCATCGGCTTTTGTGTCGGCTTTCTCTGGCTCTTGTTCGTCATGGGGCCGATTTTGCGGCGCAATGGCGCCAATTCCTTCGCTGACCTCATCGGCGCGCGCTTTCCGCTGTTTTCCGTGCGCATTCCGATCATGCTGCTGACCGCGCTCTGTGCGGCCGGCGTAGCGCTCGGCGGCTATGAGATGGCCCTCCACAGCCTCGTTGCGGCACTGGGCATCGATCGAGGCGCGGCGGCGCTCTGCCTCGCGGCTTTGCTCATTCTCTTTGTTGTGCCGGGCGGCCTGTCGGGCGTGATCTGGATCGCCGCCGCCGGTGCCGTCATAACTGCCGCCGCTTTGCTGCTGCCGCTCGGCTTCGGGCTTTTGGCGGGATTGCCGGTCGCCTCGCCGATCTTCGGGGATCAGATGCTCTGGGTCCGGGAGCTCGGCGATCTCGCGACCGTCACGGGTGCCGATCCGCAGGCGAGATTCGAATTGCCGATCGTCATCGCCTTCGGCCTCGGCCTGTCGCTTTTGGCGCCGCTGTCGAATGCCGCCGTTGCGAGCCAGGACGTGACGACCGCCTGGCGTTCGGGCCTCGCCGGTACGGCCTGGCTGGTGATCGGGGCGCTGCTCATCTCCGCGACGCTCGCGGGCGCGATGCTCGCCGTGAAAAGCGACATCGCCGGCCGCGCGCCGGCCGATCTGCCCTCGGGCCTTCTCGAAGCCAGCGGTCGTGGCGCCGTCGCGATCTGTGGCGTGCATTCGGCGGATGCCGCCGCCGTCGCCGCAGCTTGTGCCAGCAAAGGCAGCGTGCAGGCTGTGCGCATCCAGGATCTTGCCGCTGCGAGCGACGATCTTCTCGCCAGCCTCCCGATGCTGCGCGGCGCGGAGCCGACGCTGGCGCGGCTGGCGTCGGGCTTCATGATCGTCCTCGGTCTGGCGCTTGCCGCCGCTGGCATACAGTCCTTCGTGACGAGCCTCGCGCATGATCTTTTGCCGTCGCGCCAGAGACGGCGCGGGCCGGCAAGCCGCCGGCTGGCGATCGCCCGGGCGCTCGCGATCGGCTTTATCATTTGCGCTTGCCTTTGGCTGCCCACGGCCATCGTCGATCCGCGCGTGCTCTTCACTTTCGCGGTGATGCTGTCGGCGGCGATTGTCGCGCCTCTCGTGCTGCTCGCCCTGATGCCGCAATCCTCGTCGCTCGGCGCCTTTGCGGCGCTCTGCGTGTCGACCTTCGTCATGGTGCATTTCTTCGCGTCGAATTCGGCAGAAGTTTCGCTCGCGCAATTCGCTTCGGATACGATCTTTGCGGCAGCCGACGGTCTCGCCGTCGGTCTGTTCATCTCATTCCTGCCGAAGCGCAAGCCGCCGGTTCTAACGCAGGCGCCCGAAGAGGCGGACGTCGCGCGCGAAAAAGCCGAGGTTGAGTAATTTTTCAATTATGCACGGCACTAAGTCGCTTTCAGCGAACGTTTGCCTTTGTATATCTCACTAAATCGGGCAGGTTTTTAAAATAGACCACGAATCCCGTCAGCACGCTTTTCACACCGAAGCTGCCAATGATCGCAAGGCACGCCCACCTTTGCGTCGCTAGGGGATGGCCTTGAGATTTTGCTCGCACGAGATATTCCCGTGCTTCGGCTTGACAATCCTGCTCCTTCAGCAAGCGATATGCCCAATAGGAACTCTCCGGATCGCCAGAGAGACCGTCCTTGCGGAGACATTCAATTGATCGCTGTACATGGCCAGCATACAAACTGTCACGCTTACCCTGACCAGCCGATTGTAAAAGAATTCTGTTCGAAAGTCTTATCTTTCGCTCTGCGCCAGCAAGCTCGCCTGATGCTCGGTGATGAGCGCATCGATGATCTCGTCGAGCGCTTCGCCGCTGATCACCTTGTCGAGCTTATAGAGCGTCAGATTGATCCGGTGATCGGTGACGCGGCCTTGCGGGAAATTATAGGTCCTTATCCGCTCGGAACGATCGCCTGAGCCGACCTGCGAGCGGCGGTCCGCGGCGCGCTCGGCATCGAGCTTTTGCCGTTCCGCGTCGTAGAGTTTTGCGCGCAATAGGGCCATGGCGCGCGCGCGGTTCTTATGCTGCGATCGCTCGTCCTGGACGAAGACGATGGTATTCGTCGGCAGATGGGTGATACGGATCGCCGATTCCGTCTTGTTGACGTGCTGGCCGCCGGCGCCTTGTGCACGCATCAAATCGATCTTCAGATCCTTTTCGTTGATGTCGACGTCCACGTCTTCGGCCTCGGGCAGCACGGCGACAGTCGCCGCCGATGTATGGATGCGCCCCTGCGTCTCCGTCTCCGGCACGCGTTGGACGCGATGCACACCCGATTCGAATTTCAGCTTGGCGAAGACGCCGCGCCCTTCGATCTCGGCGACGATTTCCTTAAAGCCGCCCATCGTGCCTTCGCTCGCCGAGATCACCTCGACGCGCCAGCCGTGGAGTTCGGCATAGCGCTGATACATGCGAAACAGATCGCCGGCGAAAAGCGCAGCCTCGTCGCCGCCGGTACCGGCGCGGATTTCGAGGATGGCGCTCTTTTCGTCCGCCACATCCTTCGGCAAAAGCGCGATCTTCAGTTTGGCTTCGAGCTCTCGAAGCCGCGCATCGGCCTCGTCGCGCTCGGCTTCGGCGAGCGCGCGCATGTCCGCATCGAGCGCCGGATCGGCGAGCAGGCCTTTGATCCCTTCGGCTTCCTGCAGCTCGTGGCGGTAGTCGCGGATCGCCTGCGTTGCATCCTCGATCTCGGCGAGCTCGCGCGACAGTGCGACGAAGGTCGCCGAATCCGGGCCGGACGAGAGGCGGTCCGAAATCTCGGCGTGACGGCGCAGGATGAGATCGAGTTTGTCTTGCGGCAGCATGATCTTTTAAGAAATGGGGAACGGAAGTCAGGCGGACAAGTCGAAGGTAAGGCGAAGCGTGGCCCGCTAGAGCGGAATATGATGCGCTTCGGCGAAACCGCGCAATTTTGACCGCAGCGACAGGCCGCCGTCGATGGTCTCCATCAGCGGCAGCAGGAAGGCTTCGAGCGCGGCGAGATCGGTCGCAAGCACCATCGCTTTGACCGGACCGATGCAGGCCGGCGACATGGAAAGGTCGCGGAAGCCGATCGCGATCAGCGCCAAAGCCTCGAGCGGATGCCCGCCCATTTCGCCGCAGAGGCTCAAAGGCGTCTTATGCGCGCCGGCCTTGTCGACGATCCGCTTCAAGGCGCGCAGCATGGGGACGGAGAGCGTGTCATAGCGCGTCGCCACCCGCTTGTTGTCGCGATCGGCGGCGAAAAGATATTGCAGCAGATCATTGGTGCCGACCGAAAGAAAATCGGCATGCGCGCAAAGCTCGTCGAGCTGCCAGAGCAGAGCCGGCACTTCGAGCATCACGCCGAGCTTCAGGTCGGCCGGCAGAGCGCGCTTGTGCTTCTTCAGATGGGCGACCTCCCGCTCGACCATCTCTTTCGCTAGCTTGAACTCTTCGACCGTCGCGATCATCGGGAACATGATCCGCAGATCGCAGCCTTCGGCAGCGCGCAGCATGGCGCGAAGCTGCATCCGCAGGAGGCCCGGCCGGTCGAGGCCGATGCGGATCGCGCGCCACCCGAGCGCCGGATTTTCTTCTTCGACCTTGGTCATGTAGGGGAGCACCTTGTCGGAGCCGATATCGAGCGTCCGGAAGGTGATGGGATGGCCGCCGGCTTCCGCGAAAGCGGCCTTGTAGAAGGCCTCTTGTTCGCGCATGCGCGGAAACTTCGAGACCACCATGAATTGGATCTCGGTGCGGAAGAGGCCGATCGAAGCGGCGCCCGTCTCGGCGACATGCTGGAGATCGACGAGCAGCCCGGCATTCATATGCAGAGCGACAGGCACGCCGTCGCGGGTGACGGCGGGAACATCGCGGAGCTGGCGATATTGCTCCTGCCGCTTGGCGCGCAACCGCGCCTTCTCGGCATAGGCATGTTCGACATCGGCAGTGGGGCGGACATGGACCGAGCCGGAGCTGCCATCGACGATCAGCGCGTCGCCTTGCTCGACAAAATCGATGATGTTGGCGACCTCGCCGACAGCGGCAATGCCGAGCGCCCGCGCGACGATCGCGACATGGCTCGTCGCGCCGGCATCTTCGAGAACGAGGCCGCGCAGCTTGGAGCGGTCGTAGTCGAGCAGCGCCGCCGGCCCCATGGTACGGGCGACGATGATCGAATTCTCCGGCAGATCCTCATGTGCGGCGACGAAGCTGCGGCCGGTCAGCTGATGCAGCAGGCGGTTGGCGAGATCGTCGAGATCATGCAGGCGCTCGCGCATATAGGGGTCGGTCTGGCGTTGCAGCTTGGCGCGCGCATCGTTTTGCACGCGCTCGACGGCTGCTTCGGCGGTGAGGCCCGTTGCGACGGCTTCGCGCAGCCGCCGGATCCAGCCGCGGTCATGCGCAAACATGCGGAAGGCTTCAAGCACCTCGCGATGTTCGCCGGGGCCGACGTCGCCGTCCTCGATCAGATTATCGATCGTTTTGCGCAGCTCGCCGATCGCCGCGTCGAGCCGTTCCTGCTCTTTCTTCACATCTTCGGCGACGAGCTGTTTGATGATGATGCGCGGCTCATGCAGCACGACGTGGCCGAGGCCGACGCCGTCGGCGAGGGGCGTGCCTTGCAGCGCCAGAGGCCGGCGCAGGGCGATGTCGTCGTCCGGCAGGCCGATCGATTGCAGTTCGCCCGAAGCGATCATCTCGGCGAGCAGCATCGCCGTCGTCTGCAGCGCCTCAACTTCCTCTTCCGGATAGATGCGCCGCGCCCGGTTCTGCACAACGAGAACGCCGAGCGTATTGCCGCCGCGCAGGATCGGCACGCCGAGGAAGGAGGAGTAAATTTCCTCGCCCGTTTCCGGCCGATAGCTGAAGGACGGGTGATGCTGGGCATCGGCGAGCGCCAAGGGCTCGGCCGTTTCGGCGATCAAGCCGACGAGGCCTTCGCCCGCCCGCATTGTGGTGAGATGGACGGCTTCGCGGTTGAGGCCTTCGGTGGCGAAAAGTTCGAGCCGCCCGTCGGCCTTCAGCACATAGACCGAGCAGACCTCCGCCACCATGTTGGCTGCGATGTGGATGACAATCTTATCAAGGCGTTCCTGCGCGCTGATCGGCTCCGCCATGACCTCGCGAAGTCGGCGCAGCAGCAGTCGCGGTCCGCCGAGAGGGCCAAACATGGCTAGTTCCTTCTCGGGCCCTTAGGCCTCATACCGGGGGCCTCTTCTCAATCGCTTGGAGTCCGGCTGCCGCGGCTCTGCAAAATCGATAGGCCGCCCCAATCGGCAGATCAAAAGCGGAGCCGATGCCGCAGGGTCATCCCCCGCCATCACAGCGTCGTGCATGGCGATTATGCATGGCCGTTTTTGGCCGGAAACGCGCCTTGTTCCAGTCAAATGGGCACCTGCCCGATCACTCCGAATCCTATAGCCAATGCAAGCTATGGACCGCAAGCGGCAACTCGGCCTGAAGGTGCGGATTGAGCCTCGGATCAGGCTTTATCAAGCCCATAAATTGCGTGCAGCGTGCGCACGGCAAGCTCTGTGTAGGCGGCGTCGATCAATACGGAAAATTTGATCTCTGATGTTGTAATCGCACGGATGTTGATGCCTTTTTCGGCAAGTGCCTTGAAGGCGCGCGCGGCAACGCCGGCATGACTGCGCATGCCGATGCCGATCGCGGAAATTTTTACGACGTCATTGGCGCCGTGCAATGCAGCATAACCGATCTGCGGCTGCGCCTTTTCGAGAATGAGCCTCGTGCGGTCGAAGTCGGCGGTCGGCACGGTAAACGTGATATCGGTCGCGACCTGATCGTCGGAGGCGACCTGGACGATCATGTCGACATTGATATTGGCTTCGGCGAGCGGCATGAAGATCGCTGCGGCGACGCCCGGATGGTCGGCGACGCGGCGCAGAGTGATCTGGGCTTCGTCGCGCGAAAAGGCGATGCCGGTCACGACCTGTTGCTCCACGATATCCTCCTCGTCGCAAATCAATGTGCCGGGCTGCGGATTCTCCGGATCGTCGAAGGATGAGCGCACGAAGGTCTTTACCTTATGCACCATGGCAAGCTCGACCGAGCGGACCTGCAGCACCTTGGCGCCGAGCGACGCCATTTCTAGCATTTCTTCGAAGGCAACGCGATCGAGGCGGCGCGCTTTCGGCACGATACGCGGATCGGTCGTGTAGACGCCGTCGACGTCGGTGTAGATGTCGCAGCGGTCGGCCTTAATCGCGGCGGCGATGGCGACGGCGCTCGTATCCGAACCGCCGCGGCCGAGCGTCGTGATCCGGCCGGTCTCTTTATGGATGCCCTGGAAGCCGGCGATGACGGCGATTTCATTGCGTTTCGCGAAGCCGTCGAGGATCGTGGAGCCGTCGATATCGGCGATCCGCGCCGAGCCATGCGCGTCGCTGGTCAGGATCGGGACCTGCCAGCCAAGCCAGGAGCGGGCGGCAAGCCCCTTCTCCTGCAGCGCGATGGCGAGAAGCCCGGCGGTTACCTGTTCGCCGGAGGCGACAACGGTATCATATTCGGCCTGGTCATAATGTTTTGAGACATCCTTGCACCAGGAGACGAGCTCATTGGTCTTGCCGGACATGGCCGAGACGACGACTGCGACGGAATGACCGGCTGCGGCTTCCCGCGCGACATGGCAGGCGACGTTGCGGATGCGGTCGATATCGGCGACGGAAGTGCCGCCAAATTTCATGACGAGACGGGCCATAGGGTCCGGTAAATCTCTCTCGAAGGGGCTAGGCCCGGGCGCGGATGACGCGCGACTCTATTGAAAGACATCGGAAATATCCGATGTCTCGCGATAATGGGGTGAGGGGCGTATACATGACCATTCTGGCGGCGCAAAGGAGATTTCGCCGTCCGTGACGGCCTAAGGACGTCACCAGGAGGAGTAGATCTTGCCCGAAGACCATGCTGCCGCGGCGCCGAGCGTCGATCCCGACGAGGTCGCCCGCTTCAACCGGCTCGGCGAAGACTGGTGGAATCCGCGTGGGCCGATGCGGGCGCTGCATCAGTTCAATCCGGTCCGCATCGACTATCTGCGCCGTCTGATCACGCGGCGGCGGCCACGGCTCGAACCCCGCGGCCCTGCGGCGCGCGCGACGCCCCTGGAGGGGCTTTCCATTCTCGATATCGGCTGCGGTGCCGGACTTTTGTCGGAAAGTCTCAGCCGGCTCGGCGCCGCGATGACGGCGATCGATCCCGCGCCGATGAATATTGAGGTCGCGCGCCGGCATGCCGAGACTTCCGGTCTCGTTATCGACTATCGCTGCATGAGCGCCGAAGCCCTCGCCGCTGCCGGACAAAGCTTCGATATCGTCCTGGCGATGGAGGTGATCGAGCATGTGCGCGACGTAAAGGCTTTCCTCGCGCTCGCGGCATCGATGGTGAAGCCCTCCGGCCTTCTCGTCGCGGCGACGCTCAACCGGACATTGAAGAGCTATGCGCTGGCGATCGTCGGCGCCGAATATGTTTTGAACTGGGTCCCAAAAGGCACCCATAAATGGGCGCAATTCGTCACGCCGCGGGAACTTGCGGGCGCGCTGCGCGCCGCGGGGCTCCACGTCATCGACGAGACGGGCGTCACCTTCGATCCGCTGACGGCGGATTGGCGCGAAAGCGCGGACATGAGCATCAATTACATCATGGCCGCGGAAAAGAAGGCTTGATGGCGATCAGCCGCGCATTGGCTTGATCGCTTCGACGACCTGCGCGACGACCTCGTCCCACTGGCGCGCTTCGCCCTGACGGAAGAGCCGCATCGTCGGATACCAGGGCGAATCCGCGCGATCGAGCATCCAGCGCCAATCCGGAATCTTCTTCAACAGCACGAAGACCGGCCGGGCCAAAGCGCCGGCGAGATGCGCGACCGAGGTGTCGCAAGAGATGATGAGATCCAGGCTTTCCATGACGGCCGCCGTGTCGACGAAAGCGTCGGCGCCGCCGTCGAAATCCTCGCCCAAAATTTCGAGCTTCGCGCCTTGCGGCAGCGCCGCGATCTCGGAAAGCCCGTGATGCTTTTGCAAGCTGATGACGCGGACGCCGTCCATCTGCATCAGCGGCAGAAAATGCTTCAGCGGAATTGAGCGGCGCGGATCGGCGCGGACATTGGGGTTGCCGGCCCAGCAGAGACCGATCTTGAAGTCCTGCATGGAGCCGCGCTCGGCGAGCCGCGCCGCCCAGGCGGCGGAGAGCGCCGGTTCGGCGGCGAGATAAGGGACGCCGGCCGGAACGGTCTCAAGCCGTGTCTTCAGGGCATAGGGCAGGCTCGACAGGGCGATCCGGCTGTCGAAGCGCTCTTCGGGGCCGAATGTGTCGACGCAGCGGATGTTGCGCGGCAGGCTCTTCATCAGCCGTTGTGCCGTGCTGCGGCAGAAGAAGGTGATCTCCATGCCGGCGGCCGCAAGGTCGGGCAGATAGCGGCTGAACTGAATCGTATCGCCGATGCCCTGCTCGTCGAAGACGATCAGTTTTTCGCCGGCGCGGATTTCACCGGCCCATTCGGGGATGGGAAAGTCCAGTTTGAACTTGTGCGTCTGGCCGACGATCCAGCGATACTCATAGCCTTCAAGGCCATGCTCGAAATCGCCACGCAGAAGTTGGAGTGCGCCTTTGTTGTTCTTGGCATGCGCCGACTGCGGGTCCTGCGCGATCGCAATGTCGAAGGAGGCGAGCGCCTCGTCCGTCCGCCCCAATTCCTTCAAGGCGACGCCGCGTCCGACATAGGCATCGGGATAGATCGGGCGCAGCGCGATCGCTGCTTCGTAGGAAATCAGGGCTGCGCGTGGATCGGCGATCCGCATCAGCACCGTACCGCGATTGAACAGCGCTTCCGGCAGATCGGGCTTGATCGAGAGCGCCTTGGCGAAATCCGTCTCGGCCGCGGTGAAGTCGCCGAGATCGATGAGCACGACGCCGCGGTTGTTGAGCAATTGCACATTGTCGGGAAACATCGTCAGGGCGAGCGAAAAAGCGATGAGCGCCTCGTCATGGCGCTCGAGCTTGCTCAAGAGATTGGCGCGATCGAGATGCGCCTCGAAGAAGCTTGGCCGCGACTGCAGGGCGCCTTCGAAAAAGGCCAACGCCTGCTCAAAGCGTCCAGCCTCGCTCAGAATGAGGCCGCCGACGCGCAGCGCCTCGGGATAGGCCGGTTCGGCGCGCAGCGCTTGGTCGAGCGCGGCGATCGCTTCGTCGCGCCGGCCGAGCGCCCGCAGAACCACGCCACGATGATAATAGGTCGGCGCATCGACGAAGCCCTGCGCGATAGCCGCATCAAGCGCTGTGAGCGCCTCATCGAGCCGGCCGAGGGTCAACAGCACGGCGCCGGCATGGGCTTGCGCCGGCCAATAGCCGGGCTGCAGGCGCCGCGCCCGATCGAACCAGGTGAGCGCCGCACTAGCGACATGCGCGCCAAGGAGGATGAGGCCGGCGAGATCGCAGCGCTGCGGGCTCGCGATCAGCTCTGGGATCAACTCGCCGACGCGGGCCGTGGCGGTCTCCGCATCGCCGTGGCGCAGCGCATCTGCGGCTTCATTGAGGACGGCATCGACGGCGGCGTCCGAGACGGGAGGCATCGGGCTCGCCGAGGCAGTTGCGGAGGAAGACGACCAAGCCATGCGATAAGTCCCGGAGATGTGGCGCGGGGAAAAGCGAAAGCGGCGCGGCGCCAAAAAGATGCAGCGATGCAGTAGGCATCATGCGCCTTTGAGCCTTGCCCAGGGCTGACCCAGGATCTCCCGTCCCCGGCCCGATGGAATGCGGCTTGCTCGTCCCTATATCGAAGGTCCTTGCCGCCAAACCCCGGATTGGTCTCATGAGTGCTGTTTCTCAGTCGCAAACGCAAAATCCGCTTCTGCAGGACTGGGCGACCCCATTCGGCATCGCGCCCTTCGACCGTATCGCGCCGGAGCATTATCCGCCGGCCTTTACGGAAGCCTTCGCGGCACATCGCGCGGAAATCGCGGCGATCGCCAACAATCCGGAGCCGGCGACATTCGACAATACGATCACGGCGCTGGAACGCTCCGGCCGCAGTCTGCGCCAAGTCGCATCCGTCTTCTTCAATCTGACCAATGCCGACACCAATGAGGCACTGCAGGAGATCGAACGCGACGTCTCACCGCTCTTCGCGCGCCACGATGCCGACATCCATTTGAACGATGCGCTCTTCAAGCGCGTCGATGCGGTCTATGCGCAGCGCGACGCGCTTGGCCTCGATGCCGAGCAGATGCGCGTGCTTGAACGCCATCATACGGAGTTTCGCCGCGCAGGCGCCGGGCTTGCGCCAGACGTCAAGGCGCGGCTTGCGGCGATCAGCGAGCGGCTTGCGGTGCTCGGCACGCAGTTCTCGCAGAATGTGCTTGCCGATGAAAAGGCCTTCACCCTCGTGCTCGACGCGGGCGACGATCTTGCCGGACTGCCGGATTGGCTCATTGCGGAAGCCGCAGAGACCGCGCGCGAGCGCGGCTTTGCCGGCAAATATGTGATCACCCTGTCGCGATCGAGCGTCGAACCCTTCTTGGCCATGTCGGCGCGGCGCGATCTGCGCGAAAAGGCTTGGCGCGCTTGGATCTCGCGCGGCGAGCTGGGCGGCGCGACCGATAATCGTGCGATCGCCGCGGAGATGCTCCAATTGCGCGCTGAGCGCGCGAAGCTTTTGGGCTATGAGAGCTTCGCGCATTTTCGTCTCGCCGACACTATGGCGAAGACGCCGGCTGCCGCGCAGGATCTCCTTGATAAAGTCTGGGCGCCGGCACGCGCGAGAGCGCTGCGCGAAGAGGCAGCGCTGCAACAAGCGATCGCGCAGGAGGGCGCGAACTTCACCCTCGCGCCTTGGGACTGGCGCTATTATGCCGAGCGTCGCCGCAAGGCCGAATTCGATCTCGATGAATCCGAGATCAAGCCCTATCTGCAGCTCGACAAAATGATCGAGGCGGTGTTCTTCGCCGCGCAAAAACTCTTCGGCCTCACCTTCACAGAACGCTTCGATCTGCCGCTCTATCACAAGGACGCGCGCGCCTTCGATGTGATTGGACCGCAAGGCGAGCCGGTCGCCCTCTTCATCGGTGATTATTATGCCCGCCCGTCAAAACGCGGCGGCGCCTGGATGAATGACTACCGCGCGCAGGAAAAGCTCGACAGCATCGTTTTGCCGATCATCGTGAATGTCCTGAATTTTGTGAAGCCCGCGGCGGGCGAGCCCTGTCTCTTGAGCTTCGACGATGCCCGCACGCTTTTTCATGAATTCGGCCATGCGCTGCACGGGCTTTTGTCGGATGTCACCTATCCGATCCTGTCCGGCACCAATGTCGCGCATGATTTCGTCGAATTTCCCTCGCAGCTCTATGAGCATTGGCTGGAGCAGCGCGAGATTCTGCGCCGCTTCGCCTTGCATTACCGCACCGGCGAGCCGATGCCCGAAGCTCTGCTCGATCGTTTGCTCGCGGCGCGGCAGTTCAATCAGGGCTTTGCGACGGTCGAATATACCGCCTCCGCGCTTGTCGATCTGGCGCTCCATTGCGAAGAGCCGAGCGCCGATCTCGACATCGTCGCGGTCGAGAAGGCCATGCTCGATCGGCTCGGCATGCCGGCCGGCATTGTGATGCGCCATCGCACGCCGCATTTCAGCCATGTGTTTTCGAGCGACTCCTATGCCTCCGGCTATTACGCTTACATGTGGTCGGAAGTGCTCGATGCCGACGGCTTCGACGCCTTCACCGAGGCGGGCGATATCTTTGCCGCCGAAGTCGCCGAGAAGCTGAAACAGCATGTCTATGCGGCGGGCAACAAGGCGGAGGCTGATGCCGCTTATCTCGCCTTCCGAGGTCGTGCGCCCTCTGCCGAGCCTTTGTTGAAAAAGCGCGGGCTGGTGGGCGAGGCGGGCTAGCTGTTCACATAAAATTCTGCGGGTCGACGTCGACCGCGACTCGGACGCTGCCGCGTTCGGGCGGCGCGGTCGCAAGCACGGCGCGCAAAAACCCTTGCAGATCGCAATTGCGGGGTGCGCGCACCAAAAGCCGAAAGCGATGCCGGCCGCGGATCACGGCGATCGGCGCTTCAGCCGGGCCGAGCAAAGAAATATCATCGTCCTGCGGCAGGCCGCCGATGGGGGCGAGCTTCCATTTGCTGTTGGGCGGCAAAGCGAAAGCGGCCTTCACGAGCGCGCGGGCGTGATCTTCGGCGGCGGCGCGGTCTTTTGCTGAAACGATCAGCGCCGCGAGACGGCCGAAGGGCGGCAGGCCGGCGCGGCGGCGTTGCTCCGTCTCTTCGCTATAGAATTTCTCGGCATCGCCCGAAAGGATCGCACGGATCACTGGATGATCCGGCTGCCATGTCTGTACGAAGGCACGGCCGGAAGAGTTGAAGCGGCCGGCGCGGCCTGTCACCTGCTGCAAGAGTTGAAAGGTGCGTTCGGCGGCGCGCGGATCGCCGGTCGAGAGCGACACATCGGCATCGATCACGCCGACGAGCGACAGCAGCGGAAAATTATGGCCCTTGGCGACGAGCTGCGTGCCGATGACGATATCGAAGGCGCCGTCGGCGATGGCATCGAGCTCGCGCCGCAGCCGCTCCGTGCCGCCGGGAAAATCCGATGACAGTGTCAGGCAGCGGGCGTCCGGCCAGAGCGCCGCGACTTCTTCCGCCAGACGCTCGACGCCCGGGCCGCAAGCGGCAAGCTCGGGCTGGCCGCATTCCGGGCATTGCTCCGGTTGCTTTTCGATATGGCCGCAATGGTGGCAGACAAGCGCGCGGCGGAAGCGATGCTCGACGAGCCATGCGGTGCAGTTTGGGCATTGAAAGCGATGCCCGCAAGCGCGGCAGAGCGTCAATGGCGCATAGCCGCGGCGATTGAGGAAGAGCAGCGCCTGTTCGTTGTTGGCCAGCGTCTCCGTCACGGCTGCGGCGAGGCGCGGCGCGATCCATCTGCCGCGCGGCGGCGGCTCGCGTTTGAGATCGATCGCGGTGATGATAGGCAGCGTGCTGCCGCCATAGCGCGCCGGCAGTTTCACATGGCCGTAGCGGCCTTGTTCCGCGTTGACACGCGATTCGATCGACGGCGTCGCGGATGCCAGAACAACGGCTGCCTTCTCGATATGGCCACGCACGACCGCCATGTCGCGCGCGTGATAGGCGACGCCATCGTCTTGCTTATAGGCAGCCTCATGCTCTTCATCGACGACGATGAGGGCGAGATCGGCGAAAGGCAGAAACAAAGCCGAGCGGGCACCAGCGACGACCTTGATTTCGCCTGACGCAAGACCGGACCAGATCTTCGCCCGCTTGCGAGTCGTGACGGCCGAATGCCATTCGGCCGGACGGGTGCCGAATCGCGCCGCGAAGCGATTGAGAAATTGCGCGGTGAGGGCGATTTCCGGCATCAGGATCAGAGTCTGGCGGCCTTGGCGCAACGCCGTCGCGACCGCCTCGAAATAGACTTCCGTCTTGCCCGAGCCGGTGACGCCTTCAAGCAGTGTGACCGAGAATTTATTCTCAGCCACGGCGGCTTTGAGCGCTTCGGCCGCTTGTTCTTGTGCCGGCTCGAGCACGGGCGTCGCAAATTCCGGATCGCAGGGCAGAACGACGGGCTCGGGCGGTAGCGCGATCGCCTCCAGCGTGCACTCGTCAACGAGCGTGTCGATGACAGCCGTCGAGCAGCCAGCGGCTTCGGCGAGCGCCGATTTCTGGAAGGCGAGGCCGCCTTCGAGCGCGGCGAGAATGCGGGTGCGTGCCGGCGTCATGCGCGCCGGCGCCGGCCCGGCGCGGCGAATGCCGATGCGGATCGGTTCCGGTGCTGCCGAAAACGGCGCCCGCATCGCCATGCGCAGCACCATGCCGCGCGGCGCCAAAGTCCAGCGCGCCACCCAATCGATGAAATTGCGCAAGGACGCGGCGAGCGGCGCGACATCGTAGCGCGCAACGATGGATTTGAGATTGCCGCCTTGGCCCGGCCGCAGCTCCCAGACAGTCCCGACGACATCGCGGGTGCCGAGCGGCACTTCGACCATGTCGCCTTCGGCGAGCGGCAGATCTTTCGGGATGCGGTAGCTATAGGCCTGATCGATCGCGACCGGCACCAGCACATCGGCGATCAGCGGTCCGCTGCCCGGTTGCGGTGGCGTTTTGCTTGCGGTCATCTTTGAGGCATAGCGCAAAAATCGAAAGGCCTCCAAGTTTTCACTTGGAGACCTGTCGACGTGTCCAAACTTCGCGCTGGATTGGCGCTCGGATCTGGCGCTGCCGGAGGGAGAGTCCCCGGCGGCAACGTCGAACCCGAAATTCAGTCGCAGACGCGGACGCGCTGGTAGCCGATCACATTGCCGTAACCGTCGACGACGGCGCGGCGGGCAAGGTAGCAGTCGCCATTGCCGTAGTAGCTGGAGGCGGCGGCGATCGCGAGGCCGGTGCCGATGGCGGCGCCGACGCCCCAACCCCAACCACCTTTGCCAAATCCCTTGGCGGAAGCTTCGGTGGTGGAGGCAGCAGCCGCGCCGATCAGGGTAACGACTGCGAGGGAAGCAACGAGGGTCTTGCGCATATCGATCATGAGTTCTCTCCTTTGGTTCGTCGCCGTAGTTGTTCGTTCGGCGATGAGGCCAAGGTATGAGAAGCGCGTAAAATCCGCTGTGCGCGCGCGCACAGGGAGGAAATGCCAGGACAAATGGCTTCGGAAATCCGCCGATGGGACAAGATTGTTGTTGAGCCAATCCTGCGCAATACCGTCAGCGGTTTGCGCGAACAATGTCTTACATATTTGAAACGCGCGCATTGCTATGCGCGGCGAGCTTTATTGCGCCGCTGGAAGGACCGAAATGGTTTGAATGCTTTGGTCGCCTTTGACATCCAACCAAAGGCCCCCCTTGAACCAATAATTGCAGCCGATGCGCCGATCACAATCGCCGGTCGGAATCCCGAGTTTTTTTGTTGCCACTAAATTCGAGATCCCGACTTTGATACCATTGGCAGTGGAATATCTTGGATCTGAAGTGCTGATTTGAACGACTTTGTCGATTTGTCTGTCGATGGTGACGATAAAGGCCGAATAAAATAAATGTACGATTGTGTCGTTGTTCTCGAAAGATTCCCTGCCGGTACTGCCGAATTTTTTAAAAACCGCGACTTCGGACATCCCTAATTCAGCTGGTCCGATACGCACTCCCGGAACAATTAGATTGTCGTTTTGCGTTTGCGCTACCGTCTGTTGGACTCCAGCGCAAATTGCTGCAAGCGAAAACAGTAGGCGGAAATATTTCATAATATCACCCGAGAGAGGCCCAAGCGCCCCATCCGTTTTCAAGTGACTCGATTTGAAGGCGAGAGAGTCTATCCGATGGCGCCGTGGCAGTGCTTGAACTTCTTGCCCGAGCCGCAAGGGCAAGGCTCGTTGCGGCCGACCTTGCCCCAGGTCGAAGGATCTTCGGCCTGGCGGTCGCTCTTGCCGGCGAGCGTCATGGCGGGAGCCGCGGCATAGGCCGGTTCCGTCGGCACGCCGCCAAATCCAGGCGCGAGCGCCGTCAATGATTCTGCCGGCGGATGCAGCGCCTCGAATTGCGTCGACTGCAAAGGCGGCGGCGGTTCGGCCTGTTCGAAGCTGACCTCGATATGGCTCAACTGGCTCGTCGTCTGCTCGCGCAGATGCTTGATCAGTTCGCCGAAGAGATCGAAAGCTTCGGACTTATATTCGTTCAGCGGATCACGCTGCGCCATGCCGCGCCAGCCGATGACCTGGCGCAAATGATCGAGCGTGACGAGATGCTCGCGCCACAGATGATCGAGCGACTGCAGCACAACCTGCTTCTCGATATAACGCATCAATTCCGCGCCGTTCTTCTCGACGCGCTCGGCATAGCCGGCATCGGCGGCGGTGATCAGGCGTTCGCGCAAAATCTCGTCGGTGATCCCTTCTTCCTTCGCCCAATCGGCGAAGGGGATGTCGAGATTGAACATGGCTTCGACAGCCGTATGCAGCCCTTCGACATTCCAGGCTTCGGGATAGGCATCGGCCGGGGCATGGCGCGCGACGAGATCGTCGACGACGTCATGGCGCATGTCGGCGACCATTTCTTCGAGCGAATCCTCCGCCATCATTTCGCGGCGTTGCTCGAAGACGACCTTGCGCTGGTCGTTCATGACGTTGTCGTATTTGAGAATGTTCTTGCGGATGTCGAAGTTGCGGGCTTCGACCTTCTGCTGCGCCTTTTCGAGCGCCTTGTTGATCCAGGGATGGACGATCGCCTCGCCTTCCTGCAGGCCGAGCTTGACGAGCATCGAATCCATCCGGTCGGAACCGAAGATGCGCATCAGATCGTCACGGAGCGACAAGAAGAATTTCGAACGGCCCGGGTCGCCCTGACGGCCGGCGCGGCCGCGCAGCTGATTGTCGATGCGGCGGCTCTCGTGGCGCTCGGTGCCGACGATATAAAGGCCGCCGGCCTCTTTCGCACGCTGCTTGAAGGCATCGACCTCGGCGCGGATCTCCGCCTCTTTGGCGTCGCGCTCCGGACCTTCCGGTATGTCTGCGCATTCCTGCGCGACGCGCATCTCGACATTGCCGCCGAGCTGAATGTCGGTGCCGCGGCCGGCCATGTTCGTCGCGACGGTGATCGCGCCCGGCACGCCGGCTTCGGCGACGATATAGGCTTCCTGCTCATGGAAGCGGGCGTTCAGCACGGCAAAGAGCTTTGAGGGCTTGCCGGAACGCGCCGAGGCATAGAGCTTCTGCAGAGCGGCGGGCTCGGCGAAATCGATCTGCCGATAGCCCTTCGAGATCAGAAATTCGGCGAGATGCTCGGATTTTTCGATCGAGGTCGTGCCGACCAGCATCGGCTGGAACTTGCTGTTGGCGGCCTCGATCTCGGTCACGATCGCGGCGAGCTTTTCTTCATAGGTCCGATAGACCTCGTCGTCCTCGTCGAGCCGTTGCACCGGCACATTGGTCGGGATCTCGACGACGTCGAGATTATAGATCTCGGCGAACTCGTCGGCTTCCGTCGCTGCGGTGCCGGTCATGCCGGCGAGCTTCTTATAAAGGCGGAAATAGTTCTGGAAGGTGATCGAGGCGAGCGTCACATTCTCCGGCATAACGGTGACGCGCTCTTTGGCTTCGAGAGCCTGGTGGAGGCCTTCCGAATAGCGCCGGCCCGGCATCATGCGGCCGGTGAACTCATCGATAATCACCACCTCGTCGTTGCGGACGATGTAATCCTTGTCGCGCTGGAAGAGCTTATGCGCGCGCAGCGCCTGATTGACGTGATGAACGATGGTGACGTTCACCGCATCGTAAAGCGAGCCTTCAGCGTCGAGGAGACCGATCTCGGTGAGCAATTCTTCGATATGCTCATTGCCCTCCTCGGTCAGATTGACGGTGCGCTGCTTCTCGTCGACCTCATAATCACCAGCAACCAGATTCGGCACGATGCGATCGATCGAATTATAGAGATCGGATTTGTCGTCGGAGGCACCGGAAATGATGAGCGGCGTGCGCGCCTCGTCGACAAGGATCGAGTCGACTTCGTCGACGACGGCAAAGGCGTGGCCGCGCTGGACCATCTGGCCCAGCTCATATTTCATATTGTCGCGCAGATAGTCGAAGCCGAACTCATTGTTTGTACCATAGGTGATGTCGGCGGCATAGGCTTCGCGCCGCTCGGGGTCTTCCTTGCCGTGAACGATGGTCCCGACAGTCAGCCCTAAGAATTTATAGACGCGGCCCATCCATTCGGCGTCGCGGCGGGCGAGATAGTCGTTGACGGTGACGACATGGACACCCTTGCCGGCGAGCGCATTGAGATAGGCGGCGAGCGTGGCGACGAGGGTCTTGCCTTCGCCGGTCCGCATCTCGGCGATCGAGCCTTCATGCAGGACCATGCCGCCGATGAGCTGCACGTCGAAATGGCGTTGGCCAAGAACCCGCCGTGCCGCTTCGCGTACGGTCGCGAAAGCCGGGACGAGAATATCGTCAAGCGCTTTGCCTTCGGCGAGCTGGGCCCGGAACATGTCGGTCCGGGCGCGCAATTCGTCGTCGCTCAGTTTCGCGACTTCAGGCTCGAGCGCATTGATGGCGGCAACCTTCGGCCGGTAGGTCTTCAGCCGTCGGTCATTCGACGTTCCGAAGATTTTCTTGGCGATGGAGACGAACATTCAGGAAGCCTTTCTCATCCGATCGCGGCCGGCGGAATAATAAAGAGAGGGCAAGATAAGGAACGATAGGTTCAACAAGACATAGGCTCTTTTCAAACGGCGGCTCTTTTGGAACCGCAAGCCGATGATGAAGGATCGCTCCGGCAAGGTTCGCGGCTTCGACAGAGCTTCGCATCGCTGCCTGTAGCGGCGGTGCCGACGCTTAGCCGCGCCGGCTTGCGCAACCTGGCCGATTTGGATTGCGTGCTGTTAATCTTTGACGATTTGAGAGATTTCCGACATCGCACAAGCCAAATCGGCGCTTCGGCTGCCCGAGAGATAAGAGGGGGGGTGGGGCTTGTCAATCGAGCCCGGTGGTCCCGAATTTCGGCCAATTCGCGGCTTGCGGGATGCGGCTGGCACATTTAAGCCGGAATTGGCGCGCAGGTGGCGCGACGGCCTGCCTCATTTTTTATGCTGCTTGGAGCCTATCCGGTATGTCCAAACTGAAAACTCTCCGTTTGTGTGCACTTGGCCTTGCCTTCGCCGTGGGCGTGATTTTGCCCGCCGTCACGAGCATCCAGCTCGCAAGCGCGGCCGTGCTCGCGAAGGTGAACGGCACCGATATTACTGATGAAGACGTCAAACTCGCCGGCGAAGATCTGGGGCCCGCCATTCCGCGCCAGCTCGTGGGCAAGGCGCGCGACGCCTATATTCTCGATTATCTGATCGACGGTCAGCTCGTGGCGCAGAAGGCGACGGCCGACAAGCTCGATCAGGCCCCCGATTTTCCGAAGAAGGTCGCCTATTACCGCGAGAAGCTGCTGATGGAGGCGCTCCTCAGCAAGGTCGCGAAATCGGCGACGACCGATGCGGCAATGAAGCAGGTCTATGAAGAGGCCGCCAAGGCGCAAAAGCCGCAAGAAGAGATTCATGCCCGTCATATTCTTGTAGGAACCAAGGAAGAAGCCGAAGCGGCCTTGAAGCGGGTCAAGGCGGGTGAAGACTTCGCCAAGGTCGCGAAAGAGGTTTCGAAGGACCCCGGCAGCGAAGGCGGCGATCTCGGCTGGTTCACCAAGGACCGCATGATCCCGGAATTCGCCGAGGCGGCCTTCAAGCTCCAGGTCGGCCAGGTCTCGGACCCGGTCAAGACCCAATTCGGCTGGCACATCATCAAGCTGGAAGGCCGCCGGCAGACGAGCTTCCCGCCCTTCGAACAGGTCAAGGATCAGGTGGCTCGCTATGTCGTGCAAAAGGCGCAGGCCGATCTGATCGCCGAATTGCACAAGACCGCGAAGATCGAGCGCTTCGATGCTGCGCCGGCTGATCCCAAGGCTGCCGTCGCGCCGGCTGCGCCGACCCAGGCTGCTGCACCCGCGAAGAAATAAGACCGTTTCACGATCGTCATGCGAAGGCCCGTCGGTGTTCCGGCGGGCTTTTGTTTTGAAACACTGCCGCGAAGCATCGACCTTGCGCAGATGATCGGCTATTGAGCCTTTATCGCTCACCATCTTGCGAATGGTCATGGCCGCTTCGACAAAACCCGCCGTCTCTCCGCTTGCGCCGACATCCTATCCGGACATTCCGCCGATCGAAGGCGTGCGCTTCGCGACCGCCGCGGTCGGCATCCGTTATAAAGAGCGGACCGATGTCATGCTGGCGCTGTTCGACAAGGGCACCAAGGTCGCCGGCGTCTTCACCCGCTCGAAATGCGCGTCGGCGCCGGTCGAATGGTGCCAGGCGCGGCTGAAATCCGGCAAGGCGCGGGCGCTTGTGGTCAACTCCGGCAATGCCAATGCCTTTACCGGGAAGACCGGCGCGAAGGCGGCGGCGCTGACCGCCTCACTTGCTGCCGCGGCAGTTGGAATCAGCGACAAAGAGGTCTTTCTGGCGTCGACGGGCGTCATCGGCGAGCCGCTCGATGCGACAAAATTCGAAGGCCAGTTCGAGAAGCTGATCGCCGCCGCTTCGCCTGACGGGCTGTTCGAGGCGGCGAAGGCGATCATGACCACCGACACCTATCCGAAGGTCGCGACGGCGAAGGCCACAATCGATGGCGTCGAGGTTACCATCGCCGGCATGGCGAAAGGCGCCGGCATGATCGCGCCGGATATGGCGACCATGCTCTCCTTCGTCTTTACCGATGCGGCGATCGGGGCCGAGGCTTTGCAAAAGCTCCTGGAGAAGGGCGTCGGCCCGTCCTTCAATTCCATCACCATCGATGGCGACACCTCGACCTCCGACACGCTCTTGCTCTTTGCGACGGGCGCTGCGGCGGCGCACGGCGCGCCGAAGATTAGCGATGCGAGCGACCGAAGGCTCAAAGCCTTCGCCGCGGCACTCGACGGCGTGCTGCTCGATCTCGCGCATCAGGTCGTGAAGGATGGCGAGGGTGCTCGCAAATTCGTGAAGATCGCCGTCGAAGGCGCGGTCTCGAAAGCCTCGGCGAAGACGATCGCGCGCTCCATCGCCAATTCGCCGCTCGTCAAGACGGCGATCGCCGGCGAAGACGCCAATTGGGGCCGCATCGTCATGGCGGTCGGCAAGGCCGGCGAACCGGCGGATCGCGACCAGCTGGCGATCTGGTTCGGCGACATTCGCGTTGCTTTCAAGGGGATGCGTGATCCGGCCTATGACGAGGCGAAGGTCTCCGCCCTGATGCAGGAGCAGGAAATCGACATTCGTGTCGAGCTCGGCCTCGGCAAGGGCAAGGCGGTCGTGTGGACCTGCGATCTCACCAAGGAATATGTCGCCATCAACGGCGATTACCGCTCGTAGAAATTTCGCGGTTGCGGCGCCTGATCGAGATCAAGGACGCCGCGCCGTTTCGATGAAATTCAAGACCCGCATTCTGCTGACTCCTACCAGAACGGCCATGCAGATCGGCGAGAAGTTCACTATCACCCATGATGGGCTTGCGGCGCTCATCGCCGGCCTCCGCCGGCGCGGCTTTCGCGTCATCGGCCCGAGGCTGCGCGATCAGGCGATCGTCTATGACGACATCGAAACACTAGCCGATCTGCCGCAGGGCTTAAGCGATGTCCAGGATGGCGGCCGTTACCGTGTGATCGAGCGCGGCGACGATAAGCTTTTCGGCTACGCGGTCGGGCCGCAATCCTGGAAGCAGTTTCTGCATCCGCCGATGCTGTCGCTGTGGCGCGCCGAAAAACGCGGCAAGAGTTTCGAGGTCAAGGCGCCCGAGGAAAATCTGCCGCGCTTTGCCTTTCTGGGCGTCCGCTCTTGTGAACTGCATGCGATCGCGATTCAGGATCGCGTCTTTCTCGGCGGCGCGATCCAGGATCCGCATTATCGCCGCCGACGTGTGAGCGCATTCATCATTGCGGTCAACTGCAGCCATGCGGGTGGAACCTGCTTTTGCGTTTCGATGCAGACGGGCCCCAAAGCCGAGGCGGGCTTCGATCTGGCGCTGACCGAGATCGGCACCGACCACACCCATGCTTTCCTTGTCGAAATCGGCAGCGCCGAAGGTGCTGAATGTCTCGCGGACGCCATGCCGCACGCGGCGGGGAGCGGTGACGTTCGGAAGGCGGACGTCGTGGTCGCGCATACGGCGGACCATATGGGGCGCGAAATGCCCGCCGCAGACGTTGCGCCGCTTTTGGCGCGCAATCTCGATCATGCGCGTTGGGACGAAGTCGCCGAGCGCTGTCTCGCCTGCGCCAATTGCACCATGGTCTGCCCGACGTGTTTTTGCACATCGGTCGAGGACGCAAGCGAGCTTTCGGGCGAGGCGGTCGAACGGCGCCGCCGCTGGGATAGCTGCTTCACGACGGATTTCTCCTATCTGCATGGCGGCAGCGTGCGGCAATCGACGAAGAGCCGCTACCGTCAATGGCTGACGCATAAGCTCTCGAGCTGGGTCGATCAATTCGGCACCTCGGGTTGCGTCGGCTGTGGCCGCTGCATCAGCTGGTGTCCTGTCGGCATCGACATCACCGAGGAAGTTCAGGCGATCCAGGCGAGCGAGGCAGGAACGCCGTCGACAGAGGACACGCACAGTGGCTGATGCCGAACACAGGCTTGCTGATCATGCCTTCTTTGCCGACCTCGCCGCAGTGTTCCGCCCGGCGCTCGGTCGTTGCGCGAAAATGGCGAATTTTTCTGCCGGCCAATATCTCTTCCACGAAGGCGATCCGGCCGATTGGTTCTATCTCATCCATGGCGGCCGCGTGGCGCTGCAGATCAGCGCGCCGGCCCGGCAACCGATCATCTTCCAGACGCTTGGCGCCAATGACGTGCTCGGCATGTATTGGCTGATGCCGCAGAGCCATTGGACGCATGATGCCCGCGCGCTCGACTTCACCAACACGATCGCGATCGAGGCCGCTTGTCTGCGCCAAAAATGCGCCGACGATCCTGCCCTCGGCTACGATCTTTTGAAGCGTTTCGTTTCCATCTTGCTGCATCGCCTTGAAAGCGCGCAGCTGCAGCTCCTCGATGTCTATGCCCATCCAAAATAATCTTGCTACGCCCGTGAGCGCTCACGATCCGATGGTGCCGCGCGTCGCGCATGTGGCGAGCCGCCGTTATGAAGGCGCCGACACGTGGACGCTCGATCTCGATCTCCCAGGTGGCATGGATTACGCGCCGGGGCAGTTCAACATGCTCTATGCCTTCGGCGTCGGCGAAGCGGCAATCAGCATGAGCGGCGATCCGGCGGATCGTTCGCGCCTCACCCATACGATCCGCGCCGTCGGCGAGACTTCGGCGGCCCTGACGCGGCTCGATGTCGGCGATGCCATCGGCGTGCGCGGCCCCTTCGGCGCATCCTGGCCGATGCAGGAAGCGGAAGGCCGCGATGTTGTCGTGGTGGCGGGCGGCCTCGGCCTCGCGCCGCTGCGCCCGGCGCTCTACCGCTTCCTCGCCGAACGCCAGCGCTACGGCAAGCTCAGCCTGCTGTTCGGCACGCGCAGCCCCGATGATATTCTGTTTCGCGCCGAGCTCGAAGAATGGCGCCGCCGCCTCGATGTTGACATTGAAGTGACGGTCGATCGGGCCACCGCCGAATGGCACGGCCATGTCGGCGTGGTGACGACGCTCGTGCGCCGTGCTGATTTTGATCCAGCCCGCGCCATCGCGCTTGTCTGCGGGCCCGAGACGATGATGCGCTTTTCGGCAATGGCGCTGAAGGAGGCGGGGATCAAGGACGCAGCGATCTATCTCTCCATGGAGCGCAATATGAAATGCGCCATTGGTTTCTGCGGCCATTGCCAGTTCGGCCCGCATTTCATCTGCAAGGACGGTCCGGTCTTCAGCTATGACCGGCTGCGCGATCTCTTGCGCTTGAAGGAGATCTGAGATGGAGGCGCGCAAGAAGAAGCTCGCGATCTGGAAGTTCTCCTCCTGCGACGGCTGCCAGCTCTCGCTGCTTGACTGTGAGGATCAGCTGCTGAGCGTTCTCGGCGCGGTTGAGGTCGCCTATTTTATCGAGGCGAGCCGGGCGCAGCAGGAAGGTCCTTACGATCTCTCGCTTGTCGAAGGTTCGGTCACGACGGCGCATGATGTCGAGCGCATCAAAGTGATCCGGCGGGCCTCGCGCAAACTCGTCACCATCGGTGCATGCGCGACGGCGGGCGGCATTCAGGCGCTGCGCAATTTCAAGGATGTGAAGGATTTCATCTCGATCGTCTATGCGCGGCCGGATTATATCGACACGCTCGCGACCTCGACGCCGATCTCGGCGCATGTGAACGTCGATTATGAGCTGCACGGCTGTCCCATCAACAAGGCGCAATTGCTCGAAGTCGTCTCGGCGCTGCTCATCGGCCGCAAGCCGGTGATCCCCGCCCATAGCGTCTGCATGGATTGCAAGCTCAAAGGCAATGTCTGCGTGATGGTGGCGCATGGCACGCCCTGCATTGGGCCGGTTACGCATGCTGGCTGCGGCGCGCTCTGCCCCACCTATGATCGCGGTTGCTACGGTTGTTTCGGGCCGCAAGACACGCCGAACACGGCGGCCTTGAGCGCCGAGCTGAAAGCGCTTGGCGTCAGCGAGGGCGATCTCTTGCGCCTCTATCGCAGCTTCAATGCCGAGGCCGCGCCGTTCAGCGCGGAGGCCGCGAAACATGACCGATAGAACCATCAAGATCGAGAATCTCGCCAGGGTCGAAGGCGAAGGCGCGCTGCGCATCGCGATCCGCGACGGCGTCGTGACGATGGCGGAACTCAACATCTTCGAACCGCCGCGCTTCTTCGAGGCCTTTCTGCGCGGGCGCAGCTATCGAGAAGTGCCGGATATCGCCGCGCGCATTTGCGGGATCTGCCCGGTTGCCTATCAGATGAGCGCCGTCCATGCGATCGAGCAGGCGCTCGGCGTCGAGGTCGATGAACAGATCGCCGCCCTGCGTCGGCTGATTTATTGCGGCGAATGGATCGAGAGCCATGTCCTGCATATCTATATGCTGCATGCGCCGGACTTCCTCGGCTATGAAGGCGTCATGGATATGGCGCAGGACCATCCGCAGGTGATGGAGCGCGGCCTCAAGCTCAAGAAGGTCGGCAATGAGCTGATTTCCTTTCTGGGCGGCCGCGAAATCCATCCGATCAATGTGCGGACGGGCGGCTTTTATAAAGTGCCGCGCAAGCGCGATTTCGCGGAACTCACGGAGCATCTGAAAGGCGCGCGCGAGGCGGCGCTGGAGACCGTGCGCTGGGCAAAGGCCTTCGACTTCCCCGATTGTACGCGCGATTATGAATTCGTGTCGCTCGCGTCGCCGGATGAATATCCGTTCAATCGCGGCCGCATCCGCTCAAGCAAAGGCATCGACATCGCGCCGGCCGAATGGGACGCCCATTTCGTCGAAGAACATGTCGCGCATTCGACCGCGCTCCATGCGCATAAGCGCGACGGCGGCGCCTATCTCGTCGGACCGCTCGCCCGCTATGCGCTGAATTTCGACAGGCTGTCGCCGCTCGCACAAGAGGCGGCGCGCGATTCCGGGCTGGGCCCCATCTGCCCCAATCCGTTCCAGAGCATTTTGGTCCGCGCCGTCGAGGTCGTCTATGCCTGCGACGAGGCGCTCCGCATCATCGAAAACTACGAAGAGCCGGCAAAGCCTGCGATCGATCTGCCGATCAAGGCAGGCATCGGCCATGCGGCGACCGAAGCGCCGCGCGGCCTGCTCTATCATCGCTATGAAATCGACGCCGAGGGCATGATCGTCGATGCGCGTCTCGTGCCGCCGACGTCGCAGAACCAGCCGAGCATCGAGGACGATTTGCGAAGCTGCATCCCGGCCTGGCTCGATCTGCCGGACGATCTGTTGCAGCACAAATGCGAGCAGACCGTCCGCAATTATGATCCCTGCATTTCCTGCGCGACGCATTTCCTGAAGCTTGAGATCGACCGTGGCTGAGAGCCTGCGTCGGCTCGTGATCGGGATCGGCAATCTTGATCGCGGTGATGATGGCGTCGGGCGCCTCATCGCGCGAAAATTGCGCGACCGCGCACCTGCAGATCTGATGATTGTTGAAGAAAACGGCGAGGCGGCAGCGCTGATCGAGCGCTTTGCTGCGGCGGAGGCTTTATGGATCATCGATGCCGGATCGACGGGCGCGCCGTCTGGGACGATTCAGCGCTTCGATGTCGCGGCAGCGCCTCTGCCGAAACTGGCCGCGGTCGTTTCGACGCATGGGTTCGGCTTGGGTGAGGCGATCGAGCTTGCGCGCCGGCTTGGACGCCTGCCGCTCCAGGCGATCGTCTATACGGTGGAGCTTGAGAGTTGCGCGATCGGGACGGCTTTGACGCCGGCGGTTGCCGCGTCGATCGATGGCGTGATTACCCGGCTTTGCGCCGAGATCGAAATTTGAGTTAGCGGACCGTTCAAATCATTCCGCAGCGGTCGCGAGCTCTCCGCGCGCCGCGAGGATCTCGGTTTTCACGCGTTCCCACGCCCGCTCGTCATAGTCGCTGATCCATTCGGTCAGATTGCAGAGTTTGAGATAGCGGCCGCTGGTGACGATCTGCTCGAAACGCTCGGGATCATTCCAAACACTTTGCACAAAGGCGAGGCGACGCTGCATCTGACGCTTGCGCCCGACAGCGGCTTCACTCGCCAAATTTATATGGCTTTCGCAGAAGACATCGAGGTCTTCGCACATCATATCAAGCGGCGGCGGTTGCACGGAGCCACTGGTCGCGCCGTCCTGCGCCGCATCTTCGAGGCCGTCGAACTCCCGATAGGCTTGGATCCCTTGCGACATGAAACGCTCCCTTTGGACGTTTGGCATTTTGCCAAAATCCGAACTGTGGGAGCATCCTAGCGGCGAGGCCCTAAACTAGAGTGGGATTCCAGGCGCAAATACCACCTAACATATTAGGTGTTTTTTAAGAAACGGGCGCCAGCACGGCCTTGCGATCGGTCGTTTCGCCATTGTCGACGAGCCAGTCGCGAGCTTCGTCCGCGGATTGCTCAAGCATCAGGTGCAGTCGTTCGAACGGTTCATCCGAAACGAGATTGGCTTCCCTGATGTTATCGCACCAGAGATTGGCGGCAGCCGCAACTTCGATCATGCCGAGCGTCGTCGTGGCTTCGCCAAGCGACTCAAGCGCGGCAATGGCGTTTGTCGTGTCGCTCGCACCGATCGCCGTTTGCAGCTGATCGAGAAGTTTCTGCGAGTCGATGCGAAATTCTTCCAAAATCTCCGCAAGTCCATTGATGCCGATGTAATCGGTCAGCGTTGCAAGCTTATGCGAGTCGCAGAGCGCGATGCGCGGCGGCGCGTCAGTCGGCGTCGCGCCATCCGGCATCACGCGACGGATCGCGGCGTCGAGCTCATTCAATTCGATCGGCTTGCTGACGAAATCATTCATCCCGGCGCCGAGGCATTCCAACCGGTCGGCGTGGAAGGCATTGGCGGTCATTGCGACGATCGGGAGGCTCGTAAAGGCGCCGCCCCATTCGCGGATCTTGCGCGTCGCATCGAGACCGTTCATGCGCGGCATCTGCATATCCATGAAGACGAGATCATAACTCGTCGTTTGCAGTTTCTCGAGCGCTTCGAGACCGTCGCAGGCCATCTCGACCTTATGGCCGAGGGAGGTCAGCATGCCGCGCCCGACGATCCGGTTGACCGGCATGTCCTCGACGAGAAGGATGTTGTAGACGTGGCCGGTGCCGTCGCTTTTCTTGGTGAAGCTGAGATTTTCTACCGGCGCCTCGCAGATCGGCGCGTCGATCTCGAACCAGAAGCAGCTGCCTTCGCCGACAGTGCTGTCGACGCCGATCTTGCCGCCCATCGCGACTACGATCTTCTTGCAGATTGCAAGGCCGAGGCCGGTGCCACCGAAGCGGCGATTGATGCTCGCATCGACCTGCGAGAATTCGCGGAACAGTTTCTCGCGCGCTTCCGGCGCGATGCCGATGCCGGTGTCCCGAACTTCGAACCGCAGCCGCGACTGCTCGCCCTCCGTTGTCGCATGAAGGGTGAGCGTCACGGTCCCGCGCTCGGTGAATTTGACGGCATTGCCGAGCAGATTGATGAGGATCTGGCGCAGCCGCTTCACATCGGTCTTCACGCAGAGCGGGCTATGCGCGTCGAGATTGGCGCTGAGCACCAGACCCTTGTGGCGGGCCTGCACTTCGAGCACATCGAGCGCCGAATGGGCGAGATCGGCGAGCCGCACCGGTGTGGGATCGAATTCGATCGCGCCGGATTCGAATTTCGAGAAGTCGAGAAGATCATTGATGATGCTCATCAGAGCATCGCCGCTGTCGAGGATGATGCGGACCCAATTGCGTTGCTCGGCAGTCAGCGGCGAGCGGCTGAGCAGGGTCGCGATGCCCAGCACTCCGTTGAGCGGCGTCCGGATCTCATGGCTCATCATCGCGAGGAAGGCGGATTTGGCGCGCGCCGCCTCTTCCGCCGCCTCTTTGGCGAGGGTGATCTCACTGATGTCCGTATAGGTTTGGACATAGCCGCCGTTCGGCAGCGGTTCGGTGCGGACTTCGAGCACGGTGCCGTTTGGCCGGCGCCGGATATAGGACCGCTTGAGTGTGCCGATCCCTTTGAGAAAATAATTGCGGACCTCTTCCGGCATCAGCGAGCCGCCGGGACCGAACTCGCCCGTCTCCGTTTGTATGCGAAATACGTCTTTCGCGGTCGAGCGCATCTCAAGCTGCTTGGGATCGACGCCCGAATATTCGACGGCGCGCTTATTGAAAATGAGCACGCGACCGCTGGGATCGGTCATGACCAACCCCTGATTGAGGTGGTCTAGGGTCAGTTCGAGAAGTGCAAAATCTTCAATATAGGTCTCTTCACGCAGTATGCCGGTACGATGTTCAGCATCGCTTGGAGCTCGCCGGAGCCGGTCGACGAAGCCTTTCACAAGCCCGATAGTTTTTTTTGCTCCGGCTATCATCTTGGGGGTGCGCATCATGCCTGGTCGCTCAAGAGATCGTGATCGGCTTCGCGGGATAAAACCGATCTCTTTGCCCTTCCGAAAAGCCACGAAGGATGGACGACTGGATTTTAATCAACGGCGGCAAAGGAGAGGTAAATTGTCTCGATCTAATTGCGTTGTGCCCGCTCCTCACCTCAACGAAATATTTTCAAAAAAATTAACCTTAATCAAAGCGTAAACTTTTACATAATTATGGAATGAAGTATTAAGTATTTAACCATCGTTGAGTTTGGAAGAAGCCATGCAATCCGAGGCAATTAGCTCAAGCTCAAGTTTTGCTGCCAATGTGAGCCGTCTGGTAAGTCAGATCGAATATCGCCCTATCGACAGTGATGCGGCGTTGGAGTCAGTGCTAAGGCTCCGTTACGATGCTTATCTGAAGGAAGGCGCGATCAGTCCAAATGAGCGCTTCCAACTAAACGATAGCTATGATCACCTCGATAATGTGGTGAACGTCGGTTTGTATTTTGACGGCGAACTCGTGAGTGCATTACGAATGCATTTTCTGAGTGATGCCGACGCGATTTCACCGTCTATGCATGCTTTCGGTGACTACCTAGTTCCGTATTTAAATGCCGGACATAAGATCGTCGATCCGAACCGCTTTGTCGTCGATTATCAAATGGCCCGAAAGCTACCGCAGCTGGCTTATGCTACGACGCGGCTGACAATGATTGCTGGGACATATTATCATGCTCGCTTTGCCGCGATATCAATCAGGCCAGAGCATCAGGCTTTCTACAGGCGAACGTTTTTCGCGACGTTGGTTTGTCCCCCCAGGCCTTATCCGGGCCTGAACAAAAAGCTTTGCTTGATGCTGGGCGATTTTGCGGCGGACAGCAATCGCATCATACAGCGCAATGCTTTTTATGCCTCGACGCCAGCTGAACAAGATATGATTTTCGGCAAGATCAAACGCGGGGCTGCGTTGGAGGCGGCGGCCGCCGCTTGAAAGGATTTATGGCGTGCCTATTAAAGCGGCGTCAGGCGGCGTCGCGCCAGGCATGTTCGTCGAGCGCGATCACGGCGCGTTCGAATTCGGTCTGTAAGCGCTCCACATAGCCGCTGCCTTCGCCGATCAATTCGCGCGTCGTCATGCTCTGTGAGGCAAGACAGAGCTTGTAGAGGCCCACGGCGCCGACATTGCCGGCGCCGCTGCGCAGCGCGTGCAAATGATCGCGGAAGAGAGGCATGTCCTGCGCCGCCGCAGCCTCGCTGAGCTCCGGTAGGAGACGCGAGGCGTCCGCGACAAATTGCGCGATGATCTCGTCGACAAAGCTCTGACCGCCGAGTTTCTCGAGATCGCGCAGAACGCGGCCATCGACGGGGGGGCCGTCGATCGGGGTTTCGGCGAGACGCTTCGCGGGCGCTGCGGGCGCTTCATGTCCGGCCAAATGCGTGTGGACGGCATCGAGCAATTCGATCGGCTCGATCGGCTTGCCGATGCAGCCGTCGAGGCCTGCCTCCATCCAAGCCGAAAGCTTCGGGCCGCTCATTTCGCCGATCAATCCGAGGATCGGCAGATGCTGGCGGCCGACGGAGCCGAAACGATAGAGATGCGTCACCTGCAGCGCATCCATCTCGGGCAGATTGGCGGCAAGCAAAGCGAGATCGAGATGGCCGCTCAAGAGCGCATGCAGCGCTGCCGGGCCGGTGTCGGCATAGCAGACTTGATGGCCTTCCTTTTCGAGAATCTTGCCGATCACCCGGCAGACCGTGCGATTATCTTCCCCGACGAGAATGACGCTCGCTGAGGGGGACGCGGCGATCCCGGAATTTGAGGGAGCGGGACGGTCCATCATCTGCCTCACGCGGTTTTTGCGAGCGCCATTTCATTGCGCAATACGTCAATAAATTGGGCCGCCGGAACCGGCCGGCCAAAAAGGAAGCCTTGAACTTCGTCGCAGCCTTCGCTGCGCAGGCAGCCCAATTGCTCCTCGGTTTCGACGCCCTCGGCGAGCACTGTAATATTCAGGCTATGACCGAGCATGATGATCGCGCGCACGATCGCCGCGTCGTTCGAATCCTCGGTCATATTGCGGATGAAGCCCTGATCGATCTTTAGGCGGCTGACCGGGAAGCGCTTGACATAGCCGAAGGACGAATAGCCGGTGCCAAAATCATCGATCGCGATTTTGACGCCAAGATTGGTCAATTCATGGAGATCGTCAGCGACCGCGTCGAGGTCATGCATGACGATGCTTTCGGTCAGCTCCAGTTCGAGCAGATGCGGATCGAGGTTGGCTTCGCCGAGAACCTTGGCGATGAGCAGCGGCAAGGTGCGGCGGCGGAATTGCAGCGGCGAGAGATTGACCGCGACACGCAGCGGCGGCAGGCCAGCGCGCTGCCAAGCCTTGGCCTCGTGGCAGGCTTCCCGCAGGACCCACTCGCTGATCGGCAGGATGAGGCCGTTTTCTTCAGCCCGATAAAGGAAGGCGCCCGGCGTCAGAATGCCGATGTCGCCGCGATCCCACCGCAGTAAGGCCTCGGCGCCGATGATCCGCCCCGTCGAAAGATCGATCTGCGGCTGATAGAACAGGCGGAATTCATTGTTGGTCAGCGCCTCGCGCAATTCGCGGTCGAGCTGGGCTGCGTGTTTGGCGCGCGATTGCAGATCGGCCGCGAAGAAGCAGCAGAGATTGCCACCCTCATGCTTCGCCTTGTACATGGCAAGGTCGGCGTTCTTCAACAGCGACTCGGCATCGGCGCCATCGGCCGGATAGACCGCGACGCCGACGCTCGCGGTCGTGGCCGGATGCGGGTCGCAGCTGTCAACGAAATTGCCGATGATCTCGACGATGCGCTTGGCGAAGGCGGCGGCTTCCTCGCCGCCGCGCACGCCGCTTTGCAGAATGGCAAATTCATCGCCGCCGAGCCGCGCGATCATATCCGCGTCGGGCAGCGACGCTACGAGATGCTTCGCCATCACCTTCAGGAAGCGGTCGCCGCCCGAATGGCCGAGCAGATCATTGATGAATTTGAAGCGATCGAGGTCGATGAGATGAATGGCGAAATTGCCGGAGCCGCGCCGCGCCTTGGTGATGGCGGTCCGGACCCGCTCGGCGAGAAGGTTGCGGTTCGGCAGATCGGTCAGCGTGTCGTGATGGGCGAGATAGCGCAGACGCGCTTCGTCGCGCTTGCGCGCGGTAATGTCGAGCGAGGTCGTCAGAACGCCCGTTACAGTGTTGGCGTGATCCTTCAACGGCGCTTTCGTCGACAAAAAGACATGCTTCTCGCCGCTGCGATCGACGATCTCTTCTTCATAGGCCGGCAGCGCCTTGCCTGTTTCGAAGACACGGCGGTCGAGCGCGACGGATCGCGCGGCGGTCTCTTCGCCGAAGAGCGCTTGCGCCGTAGCGCCGACCATCTGGCGCGGATCGATGTCGTAATAGGCGCTGCCGCAGGCATTGGCGAAGAGGATGCGGCCGTCGCGATCGGCGGCGCTGATCATGACTGGCAGCGTGTCGATGACCTGCGCCAGCTGCTCGCGTGAATCGCGCAGCTGCCGCTCGCGCGAGCGTTCGCTGTGCTCGAGTTCCTTTTCCAGCGTGTCGGCACGGCTGGCGAGCAAGATCTGATGCTTGCGCAGGCTCAAGAGATTGCGGGCACGGGTCAGAAATTCGTGATGATCGACCGGCGAATTGAGGAAGTCGGTAGCGCCGGCTTCGAGCGCCTGGAGCCGGAAGGAGCGTTCCTCGAAGACAGTGATGACGATGACCGGAATGTCGCTCGATCCCGGCAACATACGAAATTGCCGGATGAATTCGCTCGCGTCCATCTCCGGCATTTTATAGTCGGTGATGATGAGGTCGGGCGTGTTGTCGGCCAGCCATTCCAGCGCCTTGGTGGGGTCACCGAAGGTCCGAACCGTAATGCCCTTCTCGATCGAGCGCGCCAGCTGCGCGAAAATATTGCGATTGCTTATGCGGTCGTCGACAATAACGATCAAGGACATGACACACTCACGCCGACGGCGGCTTCCGGACGCAGCACGACCGTGAGGCGGGTGGCCCCTTGCTGCGGGCGCGATCATGGGCCGATTTTCTTAATCAATTAGCCACCATCAAACGTAGGATAGAGCTGGAACGCACTTTTCGGTAAGCCGACCGTTAAGGCCTCGATGGACAGGCGCGCGCGGCCTACTTAAGAGAGCGCCATATCTCGTCGACGGGGCCCTCATGCGCCAAGCCAGACCGCAGCGGCTCTTCGCCATTGCGCTTTTTGCCTTCTCCTGCTTCGCCATTCCACAGACGTCGAGCGGTAAAGAGCCGGATCAATCTGCGTCGCAGCCCGCCGTGGCCCTGCACGGCATGGTTGCGACGCAGGATCATCTCGCCACCGAGGTTGGTGTCGATGTTCTGCGCCGCGGCGGCAATGCGGTCGATGCGGCGGTTGCCGTCGGTTTCGCGCTCGCGGTCACCCTGCCTGAGGCCGGCAATCTGGGCGGCGGCGGCTTCATGCTGGTGCATCAGGCAAAGCCCGCGAAGGATAGCGCGATCGACTATCGCGAGACGGCGCCGGCAGACACGCCGGCCGATGTGTTTCTGGACCAGAACGGCGATGCCGTCGAAGCGAAATCGCGCGAGACAGGACTTGGCGTCGGCGTGCCGGGTACTGTCGCGGGGCTGTCCTATGCGCTCGCCCATTATGGCTCGGGCAAATTCAGCCTCGCGGATCTTCTGGCGCCGGCGATCGGGCTCGCGCGGCAGGGCTTCATCATTGATGACGATCTCGCGGCTTCGCTTGCCCACGCGGCGCCGCGCTTGGCGCGTTGGCCAGCCTCGGCGAAAATCTTTCTGCATGCCGATGGCACGCCGCTGCGAAAGGGCGAACGGCTCATCCAGACCGATCTTGCCGCCTCGCTCGAAAGCCTCGCGAAGAACGGTGCGGAGTCTTTTTACCAAGGGCCGATTGCCGACAAGATCGCGGCGGCCGTCGATGCCGCCGGCGGTCATATGGTGCCGGCCGATCTGAAAAACTATCAGGCGCTTGAGCGCGCGCCGGTCAGGGGCAGCTATCGCGGCTATGACATCATCGCCATGCCGCCGCCATCGTCGGGCGGCGTGGCGTTGATTGAGCTTCTCAATATTCTGGAGGGTTTTCCGCTCGATAAATATGGCCCGCTCGCGCCGCAAGCGCTGCATCTCATGGCAGAAGCGATGAAGCCCGTCTATGCCGACCGCGCCCAATATCTCGGCGATCCGGAACGCGTCAAAAATCCCGTAGTCGGCCTCACCAGCAAGGTCTATGCGGCGACGCTGCGCGCCGCGATTTCGCCCGACAAGGCGCGGCCAGCGTCGGAGATCAAAGCCGGCGATCCGCTGCCTTATGAAAGTCCGCAGACGACGCATTTCTCGATCGTCGATGCGGCCGGCAATGCCGTCTCCAATACATACACGTTGAACTTCGCCTTCGGCGTCGGGCTCGTCGCCGATGGCACCGGGATCATGCTCAACAATGAGCTCGACGATTTCGCGGCGAAGCCCGGCGTGGCGAATGCCTATGGGCTGACGGGCGGCGCCGCCAATGCGCCCGCCGGCGGCAAGCGGCCGCTCTCCTCGATGACGCCGGCCATGGTCTTCCGCAATGGCGCGTTGCAGATCGTCACCGGATCGCCCGGCGGCTCGCGCATCATCACCATCGTCGCGGATGTTCTGATCGACTGTCTCGATTTCCATATGAATGTCGCGCAGGCGGAAGCCGCGCCGCGCATTCACGATCAATGGCTGCCGGACGAACTGCAGGTCGAGAGCGGCTTGCCGAAAGAGACCGTCGATCAGCTCGCGGCCATGGGCCACAAGATCCACGAATTTCCCTATTGGGGATCGGCGCAGACCATCGAGCGGATCGGCGATCATTGGGAAGGCGCTGCCGATCCGCGCCAGCATGATGGACTGGCAGCGGGGTATTAGCTCACGCGGCGGCGCGGTCCTTCACATCGTCCGGACTGCCGAAATGCGCGATGTAGCGGTCCTCGATTTCGGCAAGCGGCATGATGGTGAAAACATCGACCGTGCCGAACTGCTGGTCAATGACGGCGCCATTGCCGAATTTCGCGCCGACCCGCAGATAGGCTTTGACCAGCGGCGGCAGAGCGGCGATGCCGCGGCGCGCATCGACGGCGGTCTTTTCGAGAATGCCCATCGGAACATTGCGCCCGGCATGCGGCATCACCTGCCAATCGGCCTCGGCGGACGCTTGATGATGCAGAAAGCTCAAAGGCAGAGCGAGCGCCAGCGGATTTGTTCCGGGCAGGCTCGCGCAGCCGATCAGCACATCGACATGATGATGCTTGGCGTAGATCCAGAGGCCCCGCCATAGAAGCTCGATGACCCGCTTCGTGCGATATTTCGCATGCACGCAGGAGCGGCCGAGTTCGAGAAAATTCTTATCGGCATGGCGCGCCAGCATGGGCGCGATGTCGAACTCGTTCTGGCTGTAGAAGCCGCCGTGGCGCTCCGCCACCGCGCGGCGCAACAGCCGATAGGTGCCGACGAGCTTCGGCTTGATCCGACCGAAGGGATTGCGCGCCGCCATGTCGAAGACAAGGAGATGATCGGCGAATTTATCGAAGCGGCAAATGTCGCGGCGCACCAGCGCAGCGCCGCCTTGCGCGATTGCGCCGCCTTCCTCATAAAAGACCTTGAAGCGCAGCTTTTGCGCGCGGCGCACATCTTTCTTCGTGGATGCGAGGCGGATTTCGAAATCGCCGAAGCGGCCGAGCACCCGTGGCAGGCCGCCGAGATCGCGCCCAAAAACACGCTTCGGCCGGGGCCGCGCGGCGCGGGGAAACTCGACGATGGCTCCGAAGTCGAAAGGCGTGCCTAGGGGCCACATGTCGCGAATCATCTAAAATTGCTGCAACGTCATCGAATAAGTCCGGCGAGCGAAAGTTTGATGACGACCGAGCGTCACAAAACCGCAATCGTTCGGGCCTAACCGCTCATGCATTGAACAATCCCATGCCCTATCTGCGCGCCGCCGGCGTCTTCTCGACATTGATCCTGTTTTTTGTCGTTGGCGCTCCCGTGCAATGGCTCATCTTGCGTCTGTCGCTGCCCGGTCGGCAAGTGCTGCCGCTGCTTTTTAACCGTCTGTTGCTCGGCTGCTTGCAAATCAAAGTCGTGGTGCGCGAGGAAGCGCTTGCTTCCGGTGTGCCGGCCGCGTTGCCGCAACTGCTCGTCGCCAATCATGTGTCATGGACGGATATTCCAGCGCTTGGCACGCTGCATTCCATTTCCTTTCTCGCAAAAAAGGAAGTGGCGGGCTGGCCAATCATTGCGACCTTCGCAGAACTTCAGGGAACGGTCTTCGTCGATCGCACGAGCCGCAAATCGATCAAGGATGCGAATGCCGCCATGGCGCGGCGCATGCTCGCCGGCCATTGGGTCGCGCTCTTCCCGGAAGGCACGACCTATGACGGCTCAGAGCTCGGGCGCTTTCATTCGTCGCATTTCGCCGCGGCGCGCGATCTCCTTGCCGATGCCGCGCATGTCGAAGCGGTGCGCGTGCAGCCCGTCGCGATCCGCTATTCCGCGGCGCATGCCGCCTGGCTCGGCGATGATCTTCTGCTGCCGCATGTGATGACGCTGGTCAAAGGTCCGCCGATCCTTTGCGACATCGTGCTTGGACCGCCGATTCTTTTTGATCGTGCCGCGGATCGCAAGGCGATTGCGCAGCAATGCACGCAAGCGATTGCGGAGATGTTGGCGGCAAGTTCGACCGTCCAACGGCCAAATGTAAGGTTCCGAAAAATTGAAGTATGAGGCCGACAGCAAGCAAATACCAAGACGGCCGCGCCGCTCTCATTTGCGACCAAATGGATCGTCTACGGCTCCCCTTCGTCCCGGCCGCGCCCCTCTCGGCGACGGGTGCGCTCATCCTCGATTTTCTGGACCTCGTCATCGACCATCTTGCAGAGCCTTTGATAGACGTCGGATCCATAAACCCAAGGAATTTCTTTTGGGAAAAGCGTGTAAGGGGAGTTTCCGTCTGCCGTCCTGAGATCTCCTGCCTGCTTGGCAAATACCTTTCGGAAACGCGACAGAGCAAACTCTAGTGCTTCGAAGGACCTGTCGGCATATATTCGCCGTCTCTCCCCCTCCTCGATCCCGATGATTTCGGTAAGGCAGTAATAAAGATCTTTGCTTTGATCGCGGACAGGCGCGCCTAATCGCGCCGTCAACCTTGTTCCAGTCTGGGTGTCGGTGAATTCCACCTCGCAGATGGGATCGAATTCTTCGTCTGTCATGGAGATGTGAGTCCCTCAGTGATTATCGCACTGGATATGCGTTGAATAATGCTTGCTCATGCGCCGTCGCTCCCCGTCCACTTCAGCGCGCCACGGCCTGCGGCGGCGCCCGTCGCGAATGCGGCTTGCAGAAGATAGCCGCCGGTCGGCGCTTCCCAGTCGAGCATTTCGCCGGCGACAAAAACGCCGGGCTTTTGCCGCAGCATGAAATTTTCGTCGAGCGCATCGAAGCGCACGCCGCCCGCGGTCGAGATCGCACGCGCGAGCGGCGCGATGCCGGTGAGGCGAAGCGGCACGCTATTGATGAGATGCGCGAGCCGGTCGGGCGGAAGACTCGCTAAAGGCTGTGCGTCGTGAAGCGCCGCTTCATACAGAAGTCCGATCGCGAGCGGCGACAGCTTCAACGCCTTGCGCAGCAAGGTTGAGAGCGAGGGCTTGCGTCCCTCGGCGGCGCGGCGCAGGCGCGCTTCGATTTCGTCGTGTGAAAGATCGGGCCGCAGCGCGATCCGCAGCTGCGCCGAGCCTTCTGCTAAAATCGTGTCGCGCAGCAGGGACGACAGCGCATAGATCGCCGAGCCTTCGATGCCCGCTTGCGTGATGACCGCCTCGCCACGCAGGCTTTTCCCGCCGAAAGAAAACAGAGCGCCCTTTATCGGCTCGCCGGCAAAGCGGCTGCGAAAGATCTCCGACCAGGCGACGCAAAAGCCGCAGTTCGACGGCTTAAGGGGCGAAAGCGCGATGCCTTCTTCCGCCAGGATTTTCATCCAGCCGCCGTCCGAGCCGAGACGCGGCCAGCTCGCGCCGCCGAGCGCCAGCACGGTCGCATCGCTCGCTTGGGTAAAGATGCCGGCCGGCGTCGCAAAACGCAAAGCCCCTGCATCGTCCCATCCAAGCCAGCGATGCCGGGGCCTAAAGCCGACATTGAGTTCGGCGAGCCGCCGCAGCCAGGCACGCAGGAGGGGGGAGGCCTTGAATGATTTGGGAAAGACGCGGCCGCTGGTGCCGACGAAGGTCGGCTCGCCGAGCGCTTCCGCCCAGTCGCGCAGCGCCTGCGGCGGAAAGGCTTCGAGCGGCGCCCGCAAGGCGCTTGAAGCCGTGCCGTAACGTCTGAGAAAATCCTCGAAATTTTCCGAATGGGTGAGGTTGAGGCCGCCGCGTCCTGCGAGCAGAAATTTGCGGCCGGGCGAGCCCATGCCGTCGAAGACGGTCACCGCCGCGCCGCCCTTCGCCAAAACCTCTGCCGCCATCAGCCCGGCCGGGCCGGCGCCGATGACGGAAATCCTGTGCGCCATGATCGGCTAGGCCTGAAAATTCGGGTCCTCGGCGTCATGCGCGTGGCTGATCGCCTGTTGCAGCCGGAGATCGAGCTTGTTGCGGTTCAAAATGACTTTTTGGGCGTGGACGGCTTCGACCGCCTCGATCGGCACGACAAAGTCGCCGGCGTTCTCGACATAGATGACGAGTTCGGCCCGGCCCTGCGGCGCGACTTGGCGAACCGCGCCAAAGCCTAGATCGCCGTCGTGAGCGAAGACCTCAAAGCCTTCTTTTATGTCATTGATCATTGCCGCTCCGTTGGAGGCTCGATTTTCTCTCGTCCGGTCATCATAGCCGAAAAAGCGCCGGCTGGCCCATGTCGCGCGGCATGAGCGCGCGCGAGCCCGCGATCGGCTTCATGTGGTGCAAAACATGCTTACGCTTTGGCCTCATGGTGGACCGGGTTTTCGTCGCGGCTTTTGTCGGAGCTGCGGCGCAGAACCCAAAGTTTCCATGGAATCAAGAAGAAGAAGGGCACATCATGCCGCGGTCCTATTCAGCTCTCTTGGCACGCGCCGTAGTTCCGGCGCGCAAGCCATTGCAGCAGGCGGTCGATTCCCTCAAGCTGAAACTCACCCTCGACGACGCTTATGTTCCGTTTGAGACATCGGGCTATGTGCCCTGCACGCTCGATGGCGAGGATGCCGGTTTCAATCTCAAGTTTCTCGATGTCGATGCGGCGCTGAAACAGCGGGCGGCCGACAAGGATGTCGCGATCGCCTTCAATTGGGGCGGCGATCCGCGCGAAGAAGCAGCTGTGCTGATCGTCTGCGCGGCGCTCGCCAAGGATTTCGCGGCGCTCGTCTACGAGCCTGATGCCGATGCGCTTCTCGGCGCCGATGATGTGCTGGCGAAGGCCCGCAAAGCCGCTTCGGTGCTGTGAAAATGTTGCGAACCGATCATCAGCTTTCTCAGTGCGATGAGCGTTGCGCGCCGTCCCGGCAATTGCGCCGCTTGCGTTCTTTTGACGCGAGCCTTGCGCCGCAATCGAGCTACATTGATGCGCTTGCGGCTACCCTCAAGGCTTGCGCTGATAAGGTCCGTATGTTAGGTCACGCGCGCTTTCGGGGGTTAAACTGGACGTCTGTTCAGGCCCTTATCCCTGTTAATCCGCAGCCTGCGCTTTTGGGTTTAGTTGCGATCGCACGAGCCGATCTGAATCCTCAAAGAGCCGGGCCAGTCGGACTCTTGGATTCTTCGGTGATTTGAAGGTCGATCGCTTTGGCGCAAGTACTCAGCCACGAAACAAACATCGTCTCCGGCATGCACGGCCGCTATGCTCAGGCGCTCTATGAGCTGGCCGATGAGCAGAAGGCGACCGAGCAGGTCGCGGCCGACCTTTCGACATTCTCCGCGCTGATCGCCGAAAGCCCCGATCTTCAGCGCTTCATCAAGAGCCCGGCGTTTTCCGCCGAGGATCAGGTGAAGGCGCTTGTGGCGCTGCTCGCCCGCGTCGGCATCTCCGGCATCGCCGCCAATTTCCTGAAGCTGGTCGCCGCCAAGCGTCGGCTTTTCGCGGTCGCCGATATGATCGCCGACTACAATAAGCTTCACGACTTCGCCAAGGGCTTGTCCCGCGCGCAGGTCATCGTCGCCGAGCCGCTCAAGGACGAGCATGTCACGGCGTTGAAGACGGCGCTTGCCGAACTCACCGGCGGCAAGTCCGTCGAGATCGGCGTCAAAGTCGATCCTTCGATCCTTGGCGGCCTCATCGTGCGCCTCGGTTCGCGCATGGTCGACGGCTCGCTGAAAACTAAACTGAATTCGATCCGCACACGTATGAAAGAGGTCGGTTGATGGATATCCGCGCCGCTGAAATCTCGGCGATCCTCAAGAACGAGATCGCCAACTTCGGCAATGAGGCCGAAGTCACCGAAGTCGGACAGGTTCTGTCCGTTGGCGACGGTATCGCCCGCGTCTATGGCCTCGACAATGTGCAGGCCGGCGAAATGGTCGAATTCGAGACTGGCGTTCGCGGCATGGCCCTGAACCTGGAAATCGACAATGTCGGTATCGTTATCTTCGGTACCGACCGCGACATTAAGGAAGGCCAGACGGTCAAGCGCACGGGCGCGATCGTCGACGTTCCGGTCGGCAAGGAGCTTCTCGGCCGTGTTGTCGACGCGCTCGGCAATCCCATCGACGGCAAGGGCCCGATCAACGCCACGCGGCGCGCCCGCGTCGACGTCAAAGCGCCCGGCATCATTCCGCGCAAATCGGTTCACGAGCCGATGTCGACCGGCCTCAAGGCCATCGACGCTCTGATCCCGATCGGTCGCGGCCAGCGCGAGCTGATCATCGGCGACCGCCAGACCGGCAAGACGGCTGTGGCGCTCGACGCGATCCTCAACCAGAAGGCCGCCAACCAAGGCACCGACGAATTCGCCAAGCTCTATTGCATCTATGTCGCCGTCGGCCAGAAGCGCTCGACGGTCGCGCAATTCGTGAAGGTGCTCGAAGAGCAGGGTGCGCTCGAATATTCGATCGTGGTCGCCGCGACCGCCTCCGATCCGGCGCCGATGCAGTTTCTGGCGCCCTTCGCCGGCTGCGCCATGGGCGAATATTTCCGCGACAACGCCATGCATGGCCTGATGATCTATGACGATCTCTCCAAGCAGGCCGTCTCCTACCGTCAGATGTCGCTGCTGCTGCGCCGCCCGCCGGGCCGCGAAGCCTATCCGGGCGACGTCTTCTATCTCCATTCGCGCCTGCTCGAGCGCGCCGCCAAGCTGAACGATGAGAACGGCGCCGGCTCGCTCACCGCTCTGCCGATCATCGAGACGCAGGCGAACGACGTGTCGGCCTATATTCCGACGAACGTCATATCGATCACCGACGGTCAGATCTTCCTCGAGACCGATCTTTTCTATCAAGGCATCCGTCCGGCCGTGAACGTCGGCCTCTCGGTGTCGCGCGTCGGGTCTTCGGCGCAGACGAAATCGATGAAGAAGGTCGCCGGCAAGATTAAGGGCGAGCTCGCGCAGTACCGCGAAATGGCGGCCTTCGCGCAGTTCGGTTCCGATCTCGATGCGACGACGCAGCGGCTTCTCGCCCGCGGCTCGCGCCTGACCGAGCTTCTGAAGCAGGCGCAGTTCTCGCCCCTGAAGATCGAAGAGCAGGTCTGCGTGATCTATGCCGGCGTCAATGGCTATCTCGATCCGCTGCCGCTCGATCGCATCAAGGCGTTCGAGGACGGGCTGCTCGCTTTGCTGCGGTCGAGCCACGCCGATCTTCTCGAGACCATCCGCGCGTCGAAGGATCTGTCCGACGGCTCGGCGGCGAGCCTCAAGTCGATCGTCGAGACTTACGCCAAATCCTTCGCTTGATCGCGCGGGTCCAAGAAAATTTGTGCCGCAAGTTTGAGCCGAAAGCTTAGCCGACATGCCCTCCTTGAAGGATCTGCGTAACCGCATCGCCTCGGTCAAGGCGACGCAGAAAATCACTAAGGCCATGCAGATGGTGGCCGCTGCGAAACTGCGCCGCGCGCAGACTGCGGCGGAAGCCGCGCGGCCTTATGCCGAGCGGATGGAAAAAGTCCTCGCGGGCCTCGCTGCTGGCCTTGGCTCCGGTTCGCAAAAGCCGGTGCTGCTCGGCGGCACGGGCCGCGACAATGTCCATCTCTTCGTCGTCTGCACGGCGGAGCGCGGTCTCTGCGGCGCCTTCAACTCGTCCATTGCGCGTCTGGCGCGCGACAAGGCTGTCGCCTTGATGGCCGAAGGCAAGACGGTGAAATTCCTCTGCGTCGGCAAGAAAGGCTATGACCTTTTGAAGCGGCAGTTCGGGGCGCAGATCATCGAACTCATCGAGCTGCGCAGCATCCGCACTCTCGGCTTCGAGAATGCCGATTCGATCGGCCGCAAGCTCATCGGCCTCTTCGAGCAGGGCGAGTTCGACGTTTGCACGCTGTTCTTCTCGCGCTTCCGCTCCGTGCTGGCGCAAGTCCCGACGGCTTTGCAGATCATCCCGGCCGACATTCAAACCGGCGAGGCCGCGACGGGCTCGCACGCCATTTACGAATATGAGCCGGATGAGGAAGAGATCCTCAACGCGCTTTTGCCGCGCAATATCTCCGTGCAGATCTTCCGTGCGCTGCTCGAAAACGCCGCCTCCGAACAGGGCGCGCGGATGAGCGCCATGGACAATGCCACGCGCAATGCCGGCGACATGATCAAAAAGCAGACCTTGAAATATAACCGCACCCGCCAGGCGATGATCACGAAAGAACTCATCGAGATCATCTCCGGCGCGGAAGCGCTCTAACTCTTTGAGAAGGTAAGAGGACGGACCATGGCTGACGCCGCTACCAATCGCCCTTCGGGCCATATCACCCAGGTCATCGGCCCGGTGATCGACGTCAAATTCGACGGCCATCTGCCCGAGATTTTGAACGCGCTCGAAACGACCAATAATGGCCAACGCCTGGTGCTGGAAGTTGCGCAGCATCTTGGCGAAAGCGCGGTGCGCTGCATCGCCATGGACGTTTCGGAAGGTCTGACCCGCGGTCAGGAAGTCACCGACACGGGCTCGCCGATTTCGGTGCCGGTCGGCGAGGAATGCCTCGGCCGCATCATGAACGTCATCGGCGAGCCAGTCGATGAAGCGGGTGCCATCGTAACGGCCGCGAAGCGCGCCATCCACCAGCCGGCCCCGACCTATTCGGAGCAGGCGACGGAAGCCCAGATCCTCGAGACGGGCATCAAGGTCGTCGATCTTCTGGCGCCGTACTCGAAGGGCGGCAAGGTCGGCCTCTTCGGCGGCGCTGGCGTCGGCAAGACCGTGCTCATCATGGAGCTCATCAACAACATCGCGAAAGCGCACGGCGGCTATTCGGTGTTTGCCGGCGTCGGCGAGCGTACGCGCGAAGGCAACGACCTCTATCACGAGATGATCGAGTCGAACGTCAACAAGGATCCCAAAGAGCATGGCGGCTCGGCTGCCGGCTCGAAATGCGCGCTGGTCTATGGCCAGATGAACGAGCCCCCGGGCGCCCGCGCCCGCGTCGCGCTGACCGGCCTCACCGTCGCCGAATATTTCCGCGACAAGGGCCAGGACGTGCTCTTCTTCGTCGACAACATCTTCCGCTTTACCCAGGCGGGTTCGGAAGTGTCGGCGCTTCTCGGCCGTATTCCTTCGGCGGTGGGCTATCAGCCGACGCTCGCAACCGACATGGGGGCGCTGCAGGAACGCATCACCACCACGACCAAGGGTTCGATCACCTCGGTGCAGGCCATTTACGTGCCCGCCGACGATTTGACCGATCCGGCGCCGGCGACCTCCTTCGCGCATTTGGACGCGACGACCGTGCTGTCGCGCACCATCGCGGAAAAGGGCATCTATCCGGCGGTCGATCCCCTCGACTCGACCTCGCGCATGCTCTCACCGCTCGTCGTTGGCGAAGAGCATTATTCGGTTGCTCGCCGCGTGCAGCAGATCCTCCAGCGCTACAAGGCGCTACAAGACATCATCGCCATTCTCGGCATGGACGAGCTCTCGGAAGAGGACAAGGTGACGGTTGCCCGGGCGCGCAAGATCGAGCGCTTCCTGTCGCAGCCCTTCCACGTCGCCGAAGCCTTCACCGGCTCTCCGGGCAAGCTCGTGTCGCTTGCCGATACGATCAAGGGCTTCAAGGGTCTGATCGAAGGCAAATATGATCATCTGCCGGAGGCGGCCTTCTATATGGTCGGCTCGATTGATGAAGCCATCGAAAAGGCGCAGAAGCTCGCCGCGCAAGCAGCCTAAGCCTGATCCTTCCGGAGAGCGTTGATGCCTACCTTCCCTTTCGAGCTCGTCTCGCCTGAAAAGCTGCTGTTCACCGGCGAGGTGGAGGCGGTCGTCGTGCCGGGCACGGAAGGCGAGTTCACCGTGCTCAAGGATCATGCCCCGGTGATGTCGGTGCTGAAGCCCGGCATCGTCGAAGTCGATGAAACGCCGACGGTGAAGAAGAAGCTTTTCGTGCGCGGCGGCTTCGCCGATGTGTCGCCGATCGGCCTCACCATTCTTGCCGAATATGCGATCCCGCTCGAAGAACTCGACGCTGCAAAGCTCGAGATCGATTTGCAGGACGCGGAAGAAGATGTCGCGGACGCGAAGGACCCCGAGGTGCTTCGCCGTGCGGTCGAAAAGCGCGACCAGCTGAAAGAGCTGAAAGCCGCCCTGAAGCTCTGAGACAGCTTACCGCAGCGACGCAATCTGAATCGGATTGCGTCATCTATTTTTCTCGCCAATTGACAGGCGCGCTCATGCGCGGCGTTTGGCGCCGCCGGCCCTTGCAGAGCAGGAAACAGCGACGGCGCGGCAGCCAAGCGTTTCCCCGCTCGCATTTCTATCCGATCCTATTCGACGGTGTCAGCGGCTCGCCGTTTCGCCGACCAGCTATGGTTTCAGCCGATAATAGGCTGGCAACAAGCGCCGGAGATTTTCGATCTTCGGCAGGTCGTTGATCAGGTCGTTGATGGCGATATAGGGATTGTCGGGGTGTAAGGTCGCATATCTGATGATAGGCCTCGGCCGGATAAAACCCCTTCAATGAGCCGATTTGGGTAACGATGGGCCGGCCGAAGACATGCGTCTTGTCGAGCTGCGCAATATAAGCGTCGGCGACTTTCCTTTGCTCGGCACTGGCGGCAAAGATCTCGGAGCGATATCGATGGCCGACGTCTGGTCCCTGACGGTCGCGTTCGGTCGCAGGCGGCGGCACAGCGACGGCCGGAGGTTAAGGCGAAGGCTTGCTGACTCGAATCAAGCAGTTCCTCGCCCAGACGTATCCTCCGCGTCCTCGTGCCGAAAGTGATCAACGGTGACGATTGTCACCAGAGGTCGGCCTACAGTCTGCAGGGTGCTGTTTGCACATAAACTGCAGAATGTGCTGAGCGATTTCAGGCGCCTTTTCTTCCACTGCGAAGTGGCCGGCATCAACGAGGTGCAATTCAGCGTTCGGCAAATCCCTAAGATAGGCCTTCGCGCCGGCTGAGATGAACGCTGGATCGCGCGCGCCCCAAACGATAAGGGCAGGGAATCGCCAGCGGCGCAAGACTTCCTGCCACTGCCCATACTGATCGATGTTGGTTTGATAGTCCTGAAACAATTCGACCTGAATCTTCCTGTCTTTGTCGCTTTGCAGGAATGACAGGTCAAATTCCCAGCTGTCGGGGCTCATTATATCTCGCTTTTCCGGAGGCACGTCGCGAAGATACTGCTTATTGATGATCGCCTCCCTACCAGTCAGTGCATAGAGGGAAGCAACCTCTTCTGCGCTTCTGTCGTCATGAGCTTTGCGAAAGAACGCCCGCCTGGCGTCGGTCAGGCCGTCGAGGTAAGCGTTCGCATTCTGCACGATGATCGCTTGAACGCGTTCGGGATGGCGGCTGATGAGGCGAAATCCCACTGGGGCGCCGAAGTCCTGCAGGTAAAGCGAATAGCGATCGATTTTGAGCGCTTCGAGCAAACCTTCGACATGATCGGTGAGCGTGTCGAATGTGTAGGGATGGCTGTCAGGATCCGGGTGATCACTGAAACCCGAACCCAGATAGTCGGGCGCTATAATGTGCAGATATCGGGATAGCATCGGGATCAACTCCCGATAGGTGTGTGACGATGACGGATAGCCATGCAACAACACCAAAGTCGGCGCTCCGGGATCGCCGGCTTCGCGGTAGAAGATTGAATGCCCACGGACTGTAATGGTCCTATAATAGGTTTTTGGCGGCAGGTGAAAATCGGGCGTCGGGAGCTCACCAGCGTTTGCCAGGACGGGAAGGAAAAACACAAAAAAATAAATTATATAGGACAATCTCCGCATCGTGCGTTCCGCCACCTGTACCATTTTCGTTTACCTCCATAGGGGTTCTGAAGACCGACCGTTTTGGATCAGTCGATGCGCCATGAGCTAGGGGAGGTCTCTTTGCTTGGGGAGGTCTCTGGGGCAGTTTCCGCGGCTTTGGCCACTGAACTGAAATCTTCGTTCGCCGCGCGCCGGCCGGGCTGCGCCAGAAGCTGTTGAACGACCTCGTCGGTTTCCCGATAAGCGCCTTCGCCGAAATGGTGGTAGCGGATCCGGCCTTTCTGATCGACGATGTAAAGTGCCGGCCAATATTGATTGTTGAATGCGTTCCAGATCGTGTGATTGTTATCGACGGCGACAGGATAGGTGACGCCCAATCGCCGCAGGGCGTGTTGCACATTGTCGAGATTTCCCTCGACGGCGAATTCTGGCGTATGGACGCCGATCACGATGAGGCCGCGGCTTTCATATTTCGCCGCCAAAGCCTTCACATTGGGAAGGGCGTTCAAGCAATTGATGCAGCCGTAAGTCCAGAAGTCGATGACCACGACCTTGCCACGCAAGGACGCACGCGACCGCGGGCCCGAATTTAGCCAAGTGACGGCGCCATCCAAGGACGGCATCTCGCCTTCGATCGGCAGGGCCTCCGCGCCTTGCAGCGCAGCCAATTGACCAAGCAGAGTCTTCGGCGCATGGGCAAGATGCGCAAGAACAGGACTGTTGCATCCAAAAGCGAGGGCCGAGCCGCCGGCAAGGGCCGCCGCGACGAGCGTGCGTTTGATCCCTTTGCCAATGCTAAAAGGGTTCGTGTGACAGAACATAGAGAAGAGATTCATCGCTGCCTCCGCAAGCTGTACTCAGGCGCGGTCGCCAAAAGCTCGGCCAACCCGTGCCACCGTCGAATTTCGTCTTCGGTGAAAAAAGCGGGTGATCACAACCGGCGCAGGAAGGTGCCGGTGCGGTGTTCGTTGAGGAGCAGACTTGTGAAAGGGCGTTCGGTCTCCTCCCAGCGCAACACATCGTATTGCGCCGGCGTCAGGAGCTTTCGCCATTCCGCGTCGGTATATGGATGACCGGATAGGCTGGCGCGGCCTTGGCGGATTGCGATCGGCTCAATCGAGCCAGCATCAGTGCCGCAAGCCCCGTGCCCCCCGCCGCGAAGACATGTCTACGCGTGACCATGATCCCCTCCTTCGATTATGCGTCCTGAGGCACTACGGATAAGAACTGTTTCGCGTTACGCTTTCCCGGCGACAATCACGGACAGTTGAAGTCTCGCTGCGGGCCTCTACGCGTGCCTCGTAGAGGTCCGCGCGGTCTCGCAAAAATGTTATCAAGCCCTCGCATCAAGTGTTGAAATCGCATGGCTCCGCCGCTTCTCACCCTGCAATCCATCCAGCTCAGCTTCGGCGGCACAGCTTTGCTCACGGAAGCCGAGCTTTCAGTTTCTCAGGGCGAGCGGCTTTGTCTCGTCGGGCGCAATGGCTCGGGGAAATCGACCCTGCTCAAGATCGCCGCGGGGCTGATCGAGCCCGACAGCGGCCGCCGCTTTCTGCAGCCCGATGCGCGGGTCGCCTATCTGCCGCAAGAGCCGCATTTCGCCGGCTTCGAGACGGCACTCGCCTATGTCGAGGCCGGCCTTGGTCCGGCTGACGACCGCCACCGCGCTTTGTTGCTGTTGAATGAGCTCGGTCTTTGCGGCGAAGAAGATCCGCACCGTCTGTCCGGTGGCGAGGCGCGACGCGTCGCGCTCGCCCGCGTGCTGGCGCCCGAGCCCGATATTCTGCTGCTCGATGAGCCGACCAATCATCTCGATCTACCGGCGATCGAATGGCTCGAAAGCGAACTTTCGCATCTGCGCTCGGCGCTCGTGCTGATCAGCCATGACCGCCGCTTTCTGCAAAATCTCTCACGCCGCACCGTCTGGCTCGACCGCGGCATGACGCGCGATTTCGACCGCGGCTTTGCCGTATTCGAAGCCTGGCGCGACCAGATGCTCGAAGAAGAAGAGCAGAGAGTTCATAAGCTCGAACGCAAGATCGTCATGGAGGAAGATTGGCTGCGCTATGGCGTGACGGCGCGGCGCAAGCGCAATCAGAAGCGGCTCGCCGGGCTTTTGTCCTTGCGCAAGGACAAGCGCGAGGGTGAGCGTTCGCAGGCGCGTGCGACGAGTACCGTCAAGCTGCAGACGAGCGATGCGGAGATCTCCGGCAAGCTCGTGATCGAAGCGAAAGCCCTCGCCAAATCCTTCGAGGAACGGCCGATCGTGAAAGATTTCGCGATCCGGATTTTTCGCGGCGACCGGCTCGGCATCGTCGGCGCCAATGGCGCCGGCAAGACGACATTGATCAATCTCCTGACCGGAACGCTCGAACCCGATAGCGGTTCGGTCCGGCTTGGCGCCAATCTCGTCATGGCGACGCTTGACCAGAATCGCGCAAGCCTCGCGCCGCAGACGAGCCTCAAGGATGCGTTGACCGGCGGCGGCAGCGACTATGTCGAAGTCGGCGGCGCGCGCCGGCATGTGATGGGCTATATGAAGGACTTTCTGTTCGGCCCGGAACAGGCCGGCACGCCGATCGGCCGCTTGTCAGGCGGCGAGCGCGGCCGACTGATGTTGGCGCGCGCACTCGCGCTGCCCTCGAACCTCCTCGTGCTCGACGAGCCGACCAATGATCTCGATCTCGAAACGCTCGATCTCTTGCAGGAGATGCTTGCGGACTATCAAGGCACATTGATTCTGGTGAGCCATGACCGCGATTTTCTCGATCGCGTCGCGAGTTCCGTTCTTGTGTCTGAAGGCGAGGGCCGCTGGATCGAATATGCCGGCGGCTATTCCGACATGGTGGCGCAGCGCGGCGCCGGCGTCAGCGCCAAGGCAGCGAGCGTTAAAGCGCCGGCTGAAAGTTCGAAGCAGCCTTCTGCCGCAAAGGAACCGAAGACCAAGCGCAAACTCTCTTTCAACGAAAAGCATGCGCTTGAAACGCTGCCCAAACGCATTGCGCAATTGCAGGCGAAGGCCGGGGAGTTGAAGGGCGTCCTTGCCGACGCCGATCTCTATGCGCGCGATCCGGCGCGCTTTGCGAAAACGTCGGAGGCCCTGGCCAAGCTTGAAACGGAGCTCGCCGAAGCCGAGGAAGCTTGGCTGGAGCTCGAAATTCTGCGCGAAGAAATCGAAGGTTGAGACAGTTCTAGGCAGCGCTGAAGTCATTGCGCTCATTTGCTAATCTGGCTGCCTATATTTGCTGCCGGGAGGCTCATTGCCGGGCGTCGCCGTAGATGCGAACATATGGCCCCGAAAGGATTACCCATGGGCCAGATCGATCGATTTCGCGTCGCGCTTGCGCTTGACGAAGATCCCATCTCCGCAGTCAGCACGATCGTGCGGGAGCTTGCCGCGCAAGGACAGGGCGGCAGCATCGGCTTTGTCTATGCGACCGACAAGTTCAAAGCCGATCTTGGCACCATCACCGACATGCTGCGCGAGCGCACCGGCGTCGCGAATTGGATCGGCACGATCGGTCTCGGCATCATCGCCGGCCAGCAGGGTGTCTTCGACAAGCCGGCGCTCGCTGCGATGATCGGCACTTGGCCGGAGGGTGAGGTCAAGATTTTCGACGACTCGGCCAAAATGACCGCGCCTTTCGGCAAGCAGGATTTTGGAATGGCCAAGGCGATCGTCCTTGTCGATCCGCGCAACCAGACCTTCGACGCGCTTCTGCACACCTTGGTGGATTCGTCGGGCGCCTATGTCGTCGGCGGTTTGACGGCGTCGCGCAGCCGCCGCTTCGATCAAATGGCTGGCAAGCTCACGCAGGGCGGCATTTCCGGCCTCTTCCTCGCGCCGGAGGTCGATGTCAGCATCGGCGTCGCGCAGGGCTGTGTTGCGATTGGCCCCATCCGGACCATCAGCGAAGCACAAGATAATTTGATCACCAAGCTTGACGGCAAGACGCCGCTCAAAGCTTTGCTCGAAGATCTCTCAGCGACGGACGAGGACAGCCTGCGCCGCGTGCTGCAGTCGCTGCATGTTGCACTGCCGGTGGCGCAGTCGGATACCGGCGATTACATTGTCCGCAATCTTGTCGCCATCGATGCCGAGAAAGGCCATATCGCCATCGGCGAGCGCATCGAGCCGGGGCAAAAAATCTTCTTCTGCCAACGCGATCGCGCTGCAGCAACGAAAGACCTGACGGGCATGGTGCAAAAGCTCAAGTCCAGGGCTGGCGACATCCACGGCGCGCTTTATGTGTCTTGTTGCGGCCGTGGCCCGAGCATCTTCGAATCGGCGGATGCCGAGGTGACTCTGGTGCAGGAAGGGCTCGGCAATGTGCCGCTCATCGGCTTCTATGCCAATGGTGAGATCGCGGGCGACCGCGTCTATGGCTATACCGGCGTCCTCGCCCTGTTTTGAGCCGCGCCGTTAACGCAAGCCTGCGTCGATAAAGCTCAAGCGCGCAGAGATGATTTGGACGGCGATCCGGCTAAGACTGGAGTCCATCTCATATCCGAGGCTCGTTGAAGGCGCTTGCCTTGTCGTCTTTAGCTTCTTTCCGGCCGGCTCTGACGTCTTCGGCTGAGCCTATGCCTGCCGCGCCGCCGCTCTCGCCGGGCCGGCACCGCCCGGCGCCGAGCGGCGGCTTGCCTGGACGCCAGCGCCTGTTGGCGATCACGCCCGTCATCATCACCGTTGCGCTCGCGACGCTCGATGCGGCCATCGCCAATACGGCGCTGCCAACGATCGCCACAGATCTGCACGCGCGCCCGCCGGATTCGATCTGGATCGTCAATGCCTATCAACTGGCGCTGATGGTTGCGATCCTGCCCTGTGCATCGCTCGGCGAGATCCTGGGCTATCGCAAAATCTATATCTTCGGCTTGGCGCTCTTCACTGCGGCGTCGCTTGTCTGCGCGCTCGCCTGGTCGCTACCGAGCCTCACCATCGCGCGGGCGCTGCAAGGTGTGGGCGCCGGCGTCGTCATGAGCGTCAATACGGCGATGGTCCGCTTCATCTATCCGACGCGCTGGCTCGGCCGCGCGGTCGGGATGATCGCGCTCGTCGTCGCGGTGGCCGCTGCGATCGGACCGACCGTCGCCTCGGGCATTCTGTCGATTGCCAATTGGCCTTGGCTCTTCGCCATCAACGTGCCTTTCGGCCTCGTCGCGCTGGTGCTTGCCTTTATGAGCCTGCCGCATACGAAGCGCTCGCCACATCGCTTCGATTGGTTGAGCGCTATTCTCAATGCCGGCACCTTCAGCCTGCTGATCTTGTCGATCGACGAAGCCGCGCATACGGCGCCGCTCGCGCAGACGTTGAGCGAACTCGGCGCGGCTCTCCTCTTCGGGATTGCCTTCGTGTGGCGGCAGATGGCGCTGCCGGCGCCGATGCTGCCGGTCGATCTGTTCGCCAATCCGATCTTCGCGCTGTCGGCGATCACCTCCGCCTGTTCCTTTGCCTGCCAGGGGGCGGCCTTCGTCGCTTTGCCCTTCTATCTGCAAGGCGTGCTGGGACGCAGCCAGGTCGAGACCGGATTTTTAATGACGCCCTGGCCGGCCGCAGTTGCTTTAACGGCGCCGCTCGCCGGCTGGCTGTCGGAGCGCTATTCCGTCGGCATTCTCGGCGGCGCGGGCCTTGTCGTCCTGGCCTTCGGCATGGGCTGCCTGACGCTGATGCCGGCGGCGCCGAGCGTTTTCGACATATGCTGGCGCATGGCGGTCTGCGGTGCCGGGTTCGGCTTCTTTCAGTCGCCGAACCTGAAGGCGCTGATGGCTGCGGCACCGCCCGAACGCGCCGGCGGCGCGAGCGGCATTATCGCGATCTCACGGTTGCTCGGTCAGACGGTCGGTGCCGCGCTTGTGGCGCTCTGCCTAGGGCTGTTGTCGATGCGCGGCACGATCGCAGCCTTAGGGGTCGGCGCGGCCTTTGCCGCGGCGGCGAGCCTTGCGAGCTTCCTACGCCTCGCTGTCCCCCAGCGCGGCCTCGGCATGTGATCCGAGCATCGGCTGCGATGTCGCATAAAGCGGCGGCAAATGGTTGAACGGCGTCTGCATGTCGGGCCGCAATGCCGCGAGCGCCGCACGGAAATCATCCCGGTCGAGGCCGCCGAAGGAGGCGCAATGTTGCCGTGCGCAGCGCAACGCATGGGCGCCGATCGCCTTGGAGAAGAGATTGGAGATTTCTCGTGCGTTGCGCCAGTCGCTGCGGCGCGAATGCGCGACGATCCACGGGAAGAGATCGCATTCGATGCCTTCCGGCAGAGCGAGGCCGAGGCGCTTTGCCATAGCGCCCAGGATCTGGACAAGCTCGAAGGCCGTATAGGCCGGGAAATCGATCGTCTCGGAGAAACGGCGGGCGAGCTGCGAATGGAATGAGATGCAGTCGAGCTGTTTGCGCCTGGTGTCGAGAATGACGACGAGCCGGTCGCGATCGCGCAGCATGAATTCGATCAGCACATCGACGGCGTCGCGATGCAGATCGCCAGTCGAGCGCAAAATGCCGGCGGCGAGAAACGCCTCATTCTTGATGTAGAGAATGCCGTCGAGCGCAGCGTCGCATGTCTCGCGCATCGCCGCGACCTTGTTGCCGTCGGCGAGATCGGCGCGGTCGACGATGACGAGATGACCCTTCTTCAAAGCGCCGATGCGGCCGCAGATCTGGCCGAAGGCACGCGCTACTTTTGTCTTGGCGACGCCGGCTGGACCGCTGAAGACGAGATGGCGGCGGACGGGCAGAACGCAGGCACCGCGCGCGCGATAGTTTTGTTCATCGGCAAGCCGCGTGGCAAGGCGTCCGATTTCGGCTTTGACGGAGGCAAGACCGACGAGGCCATCGAGTTCATGAAGGTCGTCATGCACGCAAATGTCGCTCATCGCTCAACTCCCCCCGAATGCGGGAAAGCGCTCGCAAAAGTCGCGGGACACCAGGGTTCTTGCAGCATGGTCATAATGGCGCCCTCCAGCGCCGGTATGCTTGTACGATGCTGTTATTATCCAGCAATCTCCATATTCAGAAGCCGCATGCAAGAGCTTTGGCATTGTTCCTGCGCGCATTCGGCGCGGACGACGCACGCTGCAATGCATAAAATTTTACCTTATAGGTGCATCTCAACGCGAGTTGAGTGCCACGCGACGCCAAAGGCGACACGAAAGCAAAGCCTTGGCATTCCGTTATGCACAGTACGGATAGAGCGAGTCTGATCTACCATTAATAGTTCAGCGAAAATTGCTCGCGCACTGTCTCTTTCGGGCCACCCTTCTAGTGCCGCGGAAAATCCAAAATCGCCGCTGTGTAGGTCTCGACGACTTCCGATAAAGGGCGGGCTTTATCGTCGTATACCAGTGCGCGATGTTGGAATAAGAGCGCTGGAAGCGCGAGCGTCTTTGACGCGTCGTCATCTTTCAACCTCTGCATCTCCCAGCCTTGCGGCAAAGCTTGCCACAAAAACTTGACCGCGATCGTGCGGCGTTGCGGATGCAATGGGCGGATCACAATCCCGAAGGGTGTCGTCGTCGTTTGCAGTGTCGCATTCATCGCGGGCGTGAGCCGCGACGGCACATACCAATTGTCGGCTTGCGACAGCACATGCGAACCGCAGGCGAGATCGACATGCCGATAAACGACGGGCTCGTTCGGGCCGATATCGAGATCGCGGCGCTGCTCATCGTTAAGCGGTTTTTGTGCGCCCGGTTGAACATGCGCGACGATCTTCGGCACCTCGGCCATGTGATGCACGGCACACCAATGGGTGAGCGTGTCCGTCGCGCTGCGGCTCGCCAGAAGTTCGCCGTTCAGCGTTTCGACGAGCGCCAGAATTTCGAGCCGCGCACGCATATTGTCGGGCCACGCTGCCGTCTCCGCTTGGGCCGGAGTTCCCCCACCAAGAGTCGCGGCCGTACTGAGCGCACAGCCTGTCGCCACCGATGCGCTCGCCAAAATATTTTGCACAAGTCTCATCCTGAACGGCGGTCTCAGCATCGGCATAGGGTCCATGGGAGCGGTAGCTGGCCTCGGCCGCGGCGCTTTGTCTTTGAGGTGTATTGGGCCTTTGGTCTAGACTGC
>JBKQRA010000138.1:0-32223 GCA_052144065.1 Methylovirgula sp.
GCTCCAGGCGGAACTTCATATCGCTCATCAACCTCTCTCGGGCGCGGTGTGTGACGTTCCAAAATATTATACCAATTGACGGCGCTTGGCATCGATCGGCCGCTTGAAAGCGAGGATGGTGATGAAGGCTAGATAAAAGGCCGCACATTGCGGCTCGGTCGGTCGATTGATTTTGCTTCGATTTTTCGCCTATCCGGCAATGTGCGGCCTCGGGGCGCAATGCGCGCCGCGCCGTCAACCCATTGCCCAACAACCACATTTCGCACATCTCCCCAGTCGGCGCTGGCGAACTACCGGATCGAATCCACTTCCTATGCCGAGTGGCTTATGGTAGGTTACATGTAACTTATTCGGAGGCCCGAGTCATGGCGCAGGCAAGAGGCGCGAAGCCAACACGTGTGAAGGTTCAGGAGCATCGTGACCGGCTGCGCGCCCAGGGTCTGCGGCCGATCCAGATTTGGGTGCCGGACGTGCGGGCGTCGTCCTTCCGGGCGGAGGCGCATCGGCAATCCATGGCCGTGGCGGCAAGCGCCCATGCGGCCGAGGATCAGGCGTTCATCGACGCGGTGTCCGACTGGGACGATGAATGAGGCGGGGCGACATCTGGACCGTCTCCGGCGGGAAGGACTATGCGGGCAAGCCGCGCCCCGTCGTCGTCGTGCAGGACGACAACTTCGACGCGACGGACTCCATCACGGTTTGCGCCTTCACTACCGATCCGACAGAAGCGCCCCTGTTCCGGCTGCCAGTGGAGCCGAACAAGCGTAACGGGCTGCGCTCTCCCTCCCGGCTGATGGTGGACAAGATCACCACCGTTCCAAAGTCCAAGGTCGGCGAACGGATCGGGCGGCTGGACGACGAGGACGTGGTCCGGCTCAATCAGGCCGTGATGGTGTTCCTCGGCCTGGCGGTGTCGCCGAGAACGGGCCGGAAAGGGGAATGATGGGAAGCCCCGCGACCGAGGTGAATTCAGGCGCGGCGTGGCGCAATCATGGGCTATTCACCCCGTTCGGCGCCCGCGCGATACTCCGGGGATGTCTCGGTCGTCACGTAACCCAGCCCCCACGATCTCCGAGCAGCTTGAAGCGCTGCTCGGCTACTCCTGGCCGTTTCCGGGCCGGTCGCCGAAATATGACCTCTCGGCCTGGATCGTCACCGACGACTGGCCGGAGCGTGTGCCCGTCACCGAGGCCGAGGTGGAGGTATTCGAGCGATGGTTTGGCGACCTGTTCGATGAGCTGTTCGGGCCGGCTTCATGACCTGACCGGGAGACAGACGCCATGACCGTGCCGCTGCGCGCCGCCCTCTATCTGCGCGTCTCGACAGCGCGGCAGGCCGAGCACGATGTCTCCATCCCCGATCAAAAGCGCCAGGGCGAAGCCTATTGCGCTTCACGCGGCTACCAGCTCGTCGAGACCTATGCGGAGCCCGGCGCGTCTGCCACCAATGACCGTCGCCCCGAGTTCCAGCGGATGATCGAGGCGGGCACGTCGAAGCCCGCGCCCTTCGACGTGGTGATCGTCCATTCGTTCAGCCGCTTTTTCCGCGATCACTTCGAGCTAGAATTTTACGTCCGGAAGCTCGCGAAGAATGGGGTGAAGCTCGTTTCGATCACCCAGGAGATGGGCGATGACCCGATGCACGTCATGATGCGGCAGATCATGGCGCTATTCGACGAGTATCAGTCGAAGGAGAACGCCAAGCACGTCATGCGAGCCTTGAAGGAGAACGCCCGCCAAGGCTTCTGGAACGGCTCGTTGCCGCCAATCGGCTACCGTGTCGTCGCGGCCGAGCAGCGCGGCGCCAAGGTCAAGAAGAAGCTGGAGATCGACCCGCTCCACGCCGAGACGGTGCGGTTGATCTATCGGCTTGCGCTCCACGGCGATGGCGCCAAGGGCCAGATGGGTGTCAAGAACATCGTCAGCTATCTCAACCGCAACCGCATCTTCACCCGCGACGGCGGCCGTTGGGGCATCGGTCAAGTCCACCGCATCCTTACCCGCCGCACCTACATGGGCGAGCATGAGTTCAACAAGCGGTCCAAGTCCAAGGAGTTGAAGCCGGTCAGCGAGATCGTGGTCGTGCCGGTTCCGGCGATCATCGACCGGGAGACCTTCGACGCGGTGCAGGCGCTGCTCAAGGCCCGGCACCCGACGGTGACGCCATCCGCCGTCATCAGCGGCCCGACGATGCTTACCGGCCTGATCCACTGCGCCAAATGCGGCGGCGCCATGACCATCCGCACCGGCAAGGGTGGACGATACCGTTACTATGCTTGCTCGACCAAAGCCCGGCAGGGACCGACCGGCTGCGAAGGCATGGCGGTGCCGATGGAAAAACTGGACGATCTTGTCGCCAGCCACCTCGAAGACCGTTTGCTCCAACCCGAACGGCTGGAAGCCATCCTAGCCACGGTGCTCGACCGGAGGCAGGAGCGATCCGAGCGCCAGCGCGAGCACATCGGCGAACTGAGCAGGCGTGCGGCGGAATCGGAAGCTCGCCTCAAGCGCCTCTACGACGCCATCGAGGCGGGCGTCGCCGATCTGGATGACCCGGCGCTCAAAGACCGGATCGACAGTCTCAAAGCTATCCGTGATCAGGCGAAGGTCGACGCCGAACGCGCCCAGGTCATGCTTGAGAACTCCGGCAGCAAGGCCGTTACTCCGCAGATGGTGCGCACCTTCGCCGAAACCGCGCGGCGGCATATCCGCCTTGAAGGGGGTGGTTATCGCCGCGACCATCTTCGTGCGCTCGCCCAGCGCGTGGAGGTCGCAGATGGCGAGGTCCGCATCATGGGATCGAAGTCCCGGCTGCTACAGGTGCTGACCGGAAAAAATGGCGTAAATTCAGTGCCCACTCAGGGACTGAATTGGCGGAAGAGGTGGGATTCGAACCCACGGTGGGCTTTCACCCACGGCGGTTTTCAAGACCGCTGCCTTAAACCACTCGGCCACCCTTCCATCCCGCGTGTCTGTCCAGCCGCGATTCACGCGGTTCGGCGCGAGACTTCACGCGACCGTGCGGTTCTAGGGCGTGGCGGGGCGCCGCGTCAAACATCCCGCTGAGTTGTGCCCGAAAGCACCATTTCAGCGCCGGGCGTGGCAAGCGCTTGATGGAGCGCGAGATCGACTCGCCTGAGCGCTCAACAAGTCCGCCGTCTTCACGCGCGCAACAAACGTCAACGAAAAATTGATGCCTTCAATCTCCTGCATTTTCCCCAGGTCACCCGAGACGAACCTCATCTTCGCCATATTCGAAACCTTAACCGTCGGCGCGCGTTTATGGGTTGGTAATGAGCGCGCGAGCAATGCTGTTGCCGATACGCGACATGGGCCCTCAATAACAACGATTTGTTCGTATTGTTGTGCCCATCATATTGCTCTGAACACGATGGCGAACTACGTGCCCCTCAAGGCTCGCACGCGTCAGATAGAGGGAAACTGAGAAATGTTGCGCAAGCTTCTTATGTCGACGGTCGTTCTCGTCGGCGCGACGGGGGTCGCATTTGCAGCCGATTTGCCGAGCCGCAAGTCCGCACCCGTCTATGTTCCGCCGCCGCCGGTGTTCACCTGGACGGGCGTCTATGTCGGCGGCCAGATCGGCTATCAGTGGGGCTATTCGGGCACCTCGTCGACCCCGGGCGGCGCCGGCTTCTATCCGGCCTATAACCCGAATGGCGTCACCGGCGGTGCGCATATCGGCTATAATTACCAGTTCAGCCCGAATTTCGTCGCCGGCCTCGAAGGCGATGTGAACGGCCTGAGCTACAACGGCTCCAACAGCGCTTTCGGTCTCACCTATGGCACCCGCGAACTCGTCGACGGCTCCGTCCGCGGCCGAATCGGCGTCGCCTGGGACCGCGCCCTCTTCTACGCGACCGGCGGTGCGGCGTTCGGCGATTTCCGCAACACCTACAATTTCGGCCCCTTCTCCGACGCGCAGAATGTGACGCGCGTCGGCTGGACCGTCGGCGGCGGCGTCGAATACGCCATCGACAACAATTGGTCGGTCCGCGCGGAATATCGCTACACCGATTTCGGCCATTTCAGCGAGTTCTCGCCGAGCCTCGGTTCGACCGTCTTCAAGCGCGAGAGCGACAACAAGGTCCAGGTCGGTTTCAGCTACAAGTTCGACCTCATGAACGCGCCGATTCTCGCCAAGTATTGAGCGAGACATCTTGGATGCCAAGTATTGCATGCTCGAATTGCGAATCTGCATTTGCAAAAGCCCGGCAGAAATGTCGGGCTTTTCACTTTTTTAACCCCATTTTTTGAACGTGAACTGCAGCATGGTTTTCAATGTGTAACAGTACCACAAATAACGGATTTTTTATCCGCAAATACAAAGGCTTAATTGCAAAGCCTGAGGCATTTTTGGTAGCCAGAATCGTTGCATATCCGCAACAAAGTTTTGAATAATCGCGCTAAGGCTTCGCAAACGCCCGTTTATAATTGCACCGATGAAGGATTGGACTAGATTTCAGGGTGATCCGAGGGCTCGAAAAATCTCCTCCTAGGGCCAATGTAAGGGGTTAACACTATGTTGAAGAAAACAGTTCTTACGGCGCTTGCGGTTGCTGCGATGAGCAGCACTGCATTTGCTGCCGACCTTCCCTCGCGCAAGGCGCCGCCCGTCTACGTTCCGCCGCCGCCGGTCTTCACCTGGACGGGTGTCTATATCGGTGCGCAGATCGGCTATCAGTGGGGCACGTCCGGCACTGACCTCGCCAGCGCTATCCCGCTCGCCTACAATGCGAATGGCGTGACCGGCGGCGCGCATGTCGGTTACAACTATCAGTTCAACCAGTTCGTCGTTGGCCTCGAAGGCGACGTGAACGGCCTGAGCTACAACGGCACCAATAACCTTGGTGGCGGCTTCGCTTTCAACACCAAAGAGACCGTTGACGGCTCCGTTCGCGGTCGCGTCGGTTACGCTTGGGATCGCGCGTTGATCTATGCGACCGGTGGTGCGGCTTTCGCTGGCATCCAGAACAACTACACGCTGTTCGGTGTCCCGACGACCCTCAACTCCACCCGCGTCGGCTGGACCGTCGGCGGCGGCGTCGAATACGCCATCGACAACAACTGGTCGGTTCGCGCCGAATATCGCTACACCGATTACGGCAAGTACAGCCAGTTCCCCTTGGGTCTCGGACCGTTCAACAACCACGAGTACGACAACAAGGTTCAGGCGGGCTTCAGCTACAAGTTCGATCTGGCGAACCCGCTCCCGGTCGTCGCCAAGTACTGAGCTTTCAAGTACTGAACGAACGAACTATCGGATAAAATTGCAAAAGCCCGGCCTCTGGCCGGGCTTTTCATTTAATCGATCCCTCGCCGCAAAGACTGTTGGAGAACGAATCATCTCCGCATCGCCGCGCTCCCCTGCCTTGGATTGCGTTCAAACGGGACCGTCCCTGAGCCTCCGCATCGAAATGGCGTAGACGGCTCATCTCTTGAAACCGGCCAACCTTCAGACCGGCGAAATTGCCGGAATTTTGCGCTTCCACGCCAGCATATCGCATCAAATCCCTTAAAATTCGTGCTAATTGCGTAAAAGTTGCACAGCAGCAACAACGCCCGGAATAAGACTCGCATTGGCCTGTGGGCAGTGCGATTCCAATTGCACGCGATCGTGATCAGCCTAAGGTTCTTCCGATAACAAGAGTCGATTTCACCTGATCCTTAGGGCCAAGGGGGCTAAAATGTTCTACAAGAGCGTTCTCGCAGCAGCGGCTGCCATCACGATCAGCAGCAGCGTTTTCGCCGCCGATCTTCCGTCCCGCAAATCGCCGCCGGTTTACGTTCCGCCGCCGCCGGTCTTCACTTGGACGGGCGCCTATATCGGTGTTCAACTCGGTGCCAACATCGTTCGCGATAGCGTCGGTATTCCGGCCTATCCGTCCTACTTCAGCATCAATGACACCTCAGTCAGCGCCGGCGGCAAGATCGGCTACAACTACCAGATCCAGCAGTTCGTCGTCGGCATCGAAGGCTCGGCCGCAGCTGTCTTCAACAGCGGCTCGCTTGCCTCGGGCGGCGGCGGTGGCGAGCTCTATCAGACGCATCAGAACTTCACCGGCGATATCGTCGGCAAGGTTGGCTATGCCGCTGATCGCGCCCTGTTCTATGCCAAGGGCGGTGCCGCCTTTGCCAATCTGAACAATATGCGCTTCGTCGAATTCGTCCCGACTCCTCCGATCCCGGTCATCTCGCAGTTCCGCGTCGGCTGGACAGTTGGCGGCGGCATCGATTACGCCATCACCAACAATCTGATCGTCGGCATCGATTATGCCTACTCGGATTTGGGCACGGGCCACTACTTCTACCTCGGCCCGGTGAACGTCCATCACACCGAGAATGCGATCAACGCGAGCTTGTCCTACAAGTTCGACACTTTCGCGCCGCCGATCCCGGTCGTCGCCAAATACTGATCGCAAGCCCGACAATTTCGAAGCAAAACCCGGCCAATGGCCGGGTTTTCTTTTTGTCTTCAGCAGACTGCGGGTGCGACCGGCAGCTTTTATTGCAGAATACGACGGGCGGCCAGGCATTCCCCGGCGACAACGGCAACGCACCCAATGTCTCGACCGGCGCGACGGACTGAATCCACCACGCTTTCATCAGCTGGACATCCCGGCTAAATCGCCGATTTTTCCCGCTCCGAACGCATGAAGACGGCCGAAAATCAGTGCCGCTACTCGCTTAAGTTGCACGAAGGCAACAACGACCGAAATACGGCTCGCATTGCCCTGTGGGCGGTACGATTCCGATTGCACAACTATATAGTGTGTCTAATGTTTTCATATACCGAGAGTTGATTTTACCCGGTGCTTAAAGCCAGGGGGCTAAAATGCTTTACAAGCGCGTTCTTGCAGCAGCAGCTGCCATTACAATCAGCAGTAGCGTTTTCGCGGCCGATCTTCCGTCCCAAAAGGCGCCGCCCGTTTACGTGCCGCCGCCGCCGGTCTTCACCTGGACCGGCTTCTACGTCGGTATCAATGGCGGCTATGGCGGCGACCGATTCGCCTATCCGTTCCGTATTGACGGGTTGTCAGGGCAAGCCGCCGTCACGTCGAGTGGCTTCCTCGGCGGCGGCCAGATCGGCTTCAACTATCAGTGGCCGACGACGAATTATGTCGTAGGTCTTGAAGCGGATGCCGACGCCACTTCGATCCGCGGACAGGTCTCCGCCTCCGCCGGCTTTGGCGGCTTGAGCGCCAGCGCCGTCGGCGGTAGCCATATCAATTATATCGGTACCGTGCGCGGCCGTCTCGGTTACGCCCTCTTTGATCGGTTCTTGCCCTATGTGACCGGCGGTTTCGCTTATGGAAGCGTGACAGCCTACGGCAATGCCAACATCGCCTTCCCGGGCGGTGGCGCCGGGGTCGGGGCCTCGCAGACCAACACCCGGACCGGCTGGACCGTCGGTGCTGGCGTCGAATACGCGATCACGAATAACCTTACGTTCAAGACCGAATATCTTTATGTGAATCTTGGGCAGAATACATTGTTATCCGGGAGCTTTGCGGTTCCTGGCGGCGCGATCCCATATTATCTCGGCCAGAAGACGGATGCCCATATCGCTCGCGCCGGCCTGAACTGGAAGTTCGATTGGCTTGCGCCGCCGATCCCGGTCGTCGCCAAATACTGAGCGCAAGCCCGACAATTTCGAAGCAAAACCCGGCCATTGGCCGGGTTTTCTTTTTGTCTTCAGCAGACTGCGGTGCGGCCGGCAGCTTTTGTTGCAGAATGCAGCAGGGCATGGCAATCGAGCCGGATGACAAATCCTGTGACAGGCGTCGCCGAAGCCGATCTGCCGCTGACCGGCGAGGCGCCCAAAAGCGCCCCAAAAATCTCTTTTGTATCGCTCGGCTGTCCGAAAGCCCTCGTCGATAGCGAGCGGATCATCACCCAGCTACGCGCCGAAGGCTATGAGCTGACGAAATCCCATGCCGGCGCCGATGCGGTGATCGTCAACACCTGCGGCTTCCTCGACAGCGCCAAGGCCGAATCGCTGGCCGCCATCGGCGCCGCCCTCGACGAGAACGGCAAGGTGATCGTCACCGGCTGCATGGGCGCCGAGGCCGAGACCATCAGGCAGGCCTATCCGGGCGTCCTCTCGATCACCGGCCCCCAGGCCTATGAGAGCGTCGTCGCCGCGGTCCATGAGGCGATCCCGCCGGCCCATGATCCCTTCTTCGATCTCGTCCCGGCGCAAGGCGTCAAGCTGACGCCCCGGCATTACGCCTATCTGAAGATCTCGGAAGGCTGCAGCAACCGCTGCTCCTTCTGCATCATCCCTAATCTGCGCGGCGATCTCGTGTCCCGCCCGGCTGCCGATGTTCTGAAGGAAGCGGAAAAACTCGTCGCTGCGGGCGTCAAGGAGCTCCTCGTCATCTCGCAGGATACCGGCGCCTATGGCCGCGACCTCTCCTATGCGGAAAGCCTTTTCGCGGATCGGCCGGTTCGCGCCAAATTCATCGATTTGATGCGCGAATTGGGCTCGCTCGGCGCCTGGATCCGGCTCCATTACGTCTATCCCTATCCGCATATCGACGAGGTTCTGCCGCTGATGGCGGAGGGCAAGATCCTGCCCTATCTCGATATCCCGTTTCAGCATGCGAGCCCGAAGGTGCTGCATGCGATGCGCCGCCCCGGCGATCAGGAAAAGACGCTCGATCGCATCAAGGCCTGGCGCGCCGCCTGCCCCGATATCAGCCTGCGCTCGACCTTCATCGTCGGCTTCCCAGGCGAGACGGACGAGGATTTCGAGCTGCTTCTCGATTGGCTCGGCGAAGCGCGTCTCGACCGCGTCGGCGCGTTCAAATATGAGCCGGTCGCCGGCGCCGCCGCCAATGCTCTTGGACTTGCGCCCGTTCCGGCGCAAGTCCAAGAGCAACGTTATCGGCGTTTCATGGAACGCCAACAGGCGATTAGCGCCCAAAGGCTCAAGCAGAAGATTGGCCGGCATCTGCAAGTGATTGTCGATCGCGCAGATGCGCGCCACGCCGAAGGCCGCACCAAAGGCGATGCACCGGAGATCGATGGGAAGGTGCGCATCACGAGCCGCCGGCCGCTGCGGCAAGGCGATATCGTCTCGGTGAAAATCGAGGCGTCCGATTCCTATGATCTCTTCGGCACGATAGGCTAAACACGCCAGCACACCAGATCAATCTCATGCCGCGCCATAGTTAAAGTACGACGTGAAGAGAATCACGATGCGCCCCGTCACCGAGCCTGACGACATCTCTCTCGGCGGCAGCCCTCAACGCATCGGCTTCATCGGCAATTGCCAGACGGAGCTGTTGCAGCGCGCGTTCAGCCGGATCGTGCCGGGCGGACAATTCGGCAGCTTTTATCATTTCACCGAATTGACGGAGGCGGAGCGGCCGCGCGCGAAAGCGGAGCTCGACGCCTGCGATGTCCTCTTGATCCAGGACATCAAGAATTTCGACGACTACCCGCTGCGCGACCAGATCCCGCCCAAAACGAAGCAGATCCGCTTTCCTTTTCTTTGGTTCGCCGCGCCCTGGCCCTATGACGATTTCAACGGCCTGCGCGACACGCATGCCCGCAGCCAGGATGATCCGTCGCTCCACACGGTCATCTATTACGACGGCGCGCTCGGACGGCTGCGTAAGCTCGTGCCGGACCCGCAAGCGCGGCTCGAAGCCTATCGACGGCTTGACGCCCCGGGCCTCGTCAGCCCGCAGCGCGTGCTCGATTTCGAAGCGCGCAGGCTCGAGGCGCAGGATCAGCGTTTTGGGATCGGCATCGGCCGCTTCATTCTCGAGAATTTTCGGACCGAGCCTTTGTTTCACACGGTCAACCGCCCGTGCGGCCCCTTACTCGCCATGCTGCTCACACATCTGCTGAACGAGCTGCAGATTGCCCTGCCGCTGCCGCCGCTGCCGGAGCTCGACGAACTCGCGGCGATCCAGGCGCCCATCCATCCGAAGGTCGCCGAGGCGCTGGGGATGGGCTGGGTCAAGCCCGATCGGCTCTACCAAGTCGACGGCGACAGCCGCGACTGGGAGGCCTATGTGCAGGCCTATATCGCCCGCTACAGCTGATGCAGGATTTCCAGCGCGCCATCCTGCCAGAGCTGGCGGGTGAGCCGGCGCTGGATCTTGCCGCTTGTCGTCTTCGGCACAACGCCAGGCGGCACGAGAATGACGCGATGGACGGAGAGATCATGCGCCTCCGCCACGGCTTCGCGGATATTGCCGGCGACATCCTTGAGATCGGTGCGGTGACGCTGCGTCCGCTCCACTTCCTGCACGATGATCAGCCGCTCCGGCCCGTCAGCATCGACAATAGTGAAAGCGGCGCCGAAGCCCGGACGCAAGGCGCCATCCGCCATATGCACCGTATGCTCGATATCCTGCGGATAATAATTTCGACCGCGGATGATGATCACGTCCTTGATCCGGCCGGTGACGTAGAGTTCGCCGTCCTCCCCGAGAAAGCCGAGATCGCCGGTCCTGAGCCAATGGCCCGGCCGCCCTGCGATCGCGGCGTGGAACGTCTCGTCGGTTTCCGCCGGCTTTTGCCAATAGCCTTGCGCGATATTCGGTCCCTGCCCCCAAATCTCACCGATCTCCCGCGCTGCGAGCTCCGTCATCGTCTGCGGATCGACGACGGCAAGCGTCGAGCCCGACGCCGCCTTGCCGCAGCCGACGATCAGCTGGCGGTCTTGCAAATCACCGCGGCGCTCGGCGCGCAAACTCTGCAAAGCCGTCTTGCTCGCCTCAAAAATCGGCGCCCCGTCGCCGCGCCGATCGCCCGACATCAAGACCGTCGCTTCCGCCATCCCATAGCAGGGATAGAAGGCCCGCTTGTCGAAGCCATAAGGTGCCAAGGTCTCTGCAAAGCGCGCCAATGTGGCGGCGCGCACCGGCTCCGCCGCATTGAAAGCGAGCTTCCATGCGGACAGATCGACGCCCTCCATCTGCTTTGCCTGAAACCGCGCAACGCAATGATCGAAGGCGAAGTTCGGACCGCCCGCGACTTCGGCCTTGAAATCGCTGATCGCACGCAGCCATATCAAGGGCCGTTGCAGGAATGAGACCGGCGACATGAGGATCGTCGCCGCGCCGACATAGATCGCCTCCAACACATTCAGTATGAGGCCCATGTCGTGATAGAGCGGCACCCAGCTCAGATAGGTCGATTGACGCGTATTGCCGAAGCCGACGCGGATCATTTCGAGATTGGCGATGAGATTGGCGTGGCTCACCATCACGCCCTTCGGATCAGCCGTCGAACCAGACGTATATTGCAGAAAGGCGATGTCGTCCGGCGACGGCGGCACAAGAGTCGATGACAACGTCAGGTTTTCGACGTCCGTATCGGGCATCAGCCAGTCGAGCCCGAACGGTTCGAAGCGCGCCATCATGTCGTCGCGGATCGCAGCGACAAAACCTTGGCTCGTCAACGCAAAATGCGGCCGGCAATCGGCAAGGATCGCGGCACTGGAATCACGGCCGGCGCGGCGCGGCGGCATCATCGGCACGGCGATCACATTGGCGTAAAGACAGCCGAACCAGGCAATCAGAAATTCGAGCCCCGGCGGAAAGACGAGCAGCGCGCGATCGTTCTTCTGCGCGCCATGCGCGACAAGCCTTTGCGCAAGCCCCAAGGCCTTATCGCGCAGCCTGCCGAAACTCAGCTCGGCTTCGATCCGGCCGCGATCGGAGAGAAAACGCAAAGCGACATCGGCAGGCGCCTGCGTCGCCCGCTCCTCCAGCAATGCCACCATGGTCTTTGGAAGCGCCATGCAGCGATCAAGCGCGTTGCGGGGGAACCGTGTAAAGCGTCGCGAGATGCGCCGAAAGGCGCGCGATGCTCGGATAGGATTCGATGAGGTCGGGGCTGAGCTCGGCCCCGAGCAATTCTTCAAGCGCGAGAATCAATTGAACGGACATAGCGGAATCAAAACCGATCCGGCTGAACTTCTCGTTCGCGTCGATTTCGTCCGGCCGCCGCTCCAGCAAGCCCGCAACGAAAGTGACACAGTAATTGATCAAACTATTGATTTCACTGCTAGACAAGGACACAGATTCCGTCGAGCTTCACAATCATGAGCATGCGCCCTTATTTTTGTCGATAATAAGCGGCGCAGTATTGATTCACAACTCAAGCTTGAGGGATATCTACCGTAGGTGGGCGACGGATTATTACGCCCTATTACATTGACGATATGCCATTTGCTCAGCGCGCGCCGAAAGAACCGATGTCACAAGTCAGTCAAGGGTCTGCGACTGCCGAGCGGTCCGAACGGACCGTCTTTTCAAGCGTCGCTTTTCATCGCGCCCAATTGCGTCATTTTGTCCTTTTCGATGTGCTGCCCGCCATCGGCACGATCATCGCCGTGGCAAGTCTGCCCTATCTGCCGCTCAATGCCTTTCAGATCGGCCTGTTTCTGCTGTTCTGGCTCGGCACGGGTCTTGGCCTGACGGTGGGTTACCATCGGTATTTTTCGCATCGCGCTTTTGCCGCGCCGCGCGCGATCGACCACCTTCTGCTCGGCCTCGGCAGCATGGCCGCGCGCGGGCCGATGGTGTCCTGGGTCGCGATGCACCGCCGGCATCACGAGCTGTCGGACCGCGAGGGCGACCTGCATTCGCCCAATCTCCGCGGCACGACGTTCAAAGGCCGGCTGCGCGGCTTCCTCCACGCGCATCTCACCTGGATGATCCGCCACGACTATCCCAATGTCGCGCGCTATGTGCCCGATCTTCTGAAGGATCGGGATCTGATGCAGTGGAATCGCCGCTACTATTCCTTTGTCGTCTTGGGACTGTTGCTGCCGGCTGCGATCGGCGGGTTTTGCACCTGGAGCTGGCAAGGGGCGCTGACGGCTTTCCTTTGGGCCGGCGTCGTCCGGATCTTCGTCGTCGAACATACGATGTCGGCGATCAATTCGGTCTGTCACATGATCGGCGCGAAGACCCACGCTCAGCAGGACAACAGCCGCAACAATGCCTGGCTGGGGCTTTTGAGCTGGGGCGAGTCGCACCACAATAATCACCATGCCTATTCCAAATCGGCGCGCTTCGGCCTGCGCTGGTTTGAGCTTGATCCGGGGTTCTGGTTTATTCGCGGTCTCGAGGCCTTGGGCCTCGCCTGGGATGTACGGCAGCCTTCGAAGCTTGCCGCGAAAGCACGCGTCAAAGAGCGGGTTTGAAGGGAGCCAAACCGTGAGCGGCAACGGGGAGCGGCCACTGGCGAAAACGATCGACGCTCTGCGCCAGAAGCTGCAGGCGCTGCTGCCGGGCGCATCGCATCATGCCGATGCGGCCACGATGTTTGATCCGCAGTCGCGACTGCCGCGGCATGCGCTCGAACGGCTTCTCGCCGGATTGCCGGACGAAGCTTTCAAAGGCCGGCAGATCAATGTCGCCAAGGAAGCGATCTGCAAGAGCCTCGTCGAGCAGTTTCAGAGTATCGGCAAGGATTGCGAATTCGGTCTCGTGCAGCGCCATTTCGGCGCCGAGCCGCTCGACCTCTTCCGCTTCGCGGCAAGCACGCCGCAAGGCCTGATCACCGCGATCGAGAGACGCCTCGCCGCGCTCGAAAATCCGGACAATTTCTACGTTGAATTCGATGGCGAGATCGCCAATGGCCAGCCGCTCTTGGCGGTCGTGCTCCACGCCTACAATTTGCGCTTCCACGCCGGCCATCTGCCAGCACATGTCAGCTTCGACACGCTGAAAACGAACCAGGCCAAGAAGCTCAATCTCCTCGCCCGCAAGTTTCTCGAGGATCTCGCCGAGGGCAAGCGCATCTTCCTTTGCAAATGTGAGCCGTCGATGCGTGCCGACGTGCTGCGTCTGTCCGAAACCATGCGGCGCCTCGGCCCCACCGAGCTTCTTTGGGTGACGCCGGAAGAAGTCGGCAAGCCAGCGGGCCTCGTCGAGCGCCTCTCGGATGGGCTACTGCGCGGCTATATCGACCGCTTCGCCGATGCGGACCGCATCTGGGAATTCTCAACGCCGCTCTGGCTCAAGATCTGCTGCGATGCCTATCGTCTGCATATCTCCCCGAAAAAGCAGGTAGCTGCATGAACAGAGCCGATGTTCTTGCCGCGCTGACGCAGATCTTTCGCGAGAATTTTGACGACGACGCGCTGATGCTGACGCCCGCGACGACGGCACGCGACATCGCCGGATGGGATTCGGCGAAAATGGTTCTGCTGATTCTCAGTGTCGAAGAGCGCTTCGGCATAAGGCTGCACAGCCGCGAGATCGATGCGCTGCGCAGTATCGGCGACTGGCTGGATGTCATCGAGCGGGCATCGTCCCGCTCCTCAGCCGCTTAGATCGATCAGCGCGCCGCGACTGCGGTGACGCCCGACGCTTCGACGACCCAGATTTCGCCCGTCGTCGCCTCGCCGTTTTTGACGACAGTGCCTTGTGCCTTTGAGACAGCTGCCGGCACGAGGTTCAGATCGAAGATGCAGCCGGGCGTGCGCTCGATGCCGTCGAGCTGGCCACAGCCTTCGTCGATCGCCTTCTTCGCCGCATTCGCGGTGATCGTCGCGGCGATGACGTCGAGCTTCTTGCCTGACGCACAGCGATAGCCTTTATCGGCCGCATAACAGGCAAAGCCGGGCACGCGGATGTGCTTATTGAGATATTGCGCCGGATTGGCCGCAAAAGCGACGGCCGAGACGGGCGTGTCAGGCTCGGCTTGCGCACCCTGCTCCGGAATAGTCAGGAGAATTGCGGCAGACAGCAAAGCGCCGCGCGCGAGGCGGATCATATATAGCGGCGCAGAAATATTGCGCATGGGCAGCTCCAATCAGAACGTTTTAAAAAATGATAGGGCGCCGGCGTTACGCGTTGGGCCGATCGCCGCTCTGTTTATCGTCATGGAGCGCCTCGGCCGTCAACTTCTCTTCCCATTTTTGCTCTTCCCGCCGCAGCACCAGCCAGAAGACGATGATGCCGAGAACGACGATGCCCAATCCGATGAGGCCGAGCGAGCCGCTGACCCGCGTCATAGCATCGCCGAAGAGATAGGCGCCAAGACCCATCACCAGCGCCCAGACTGTCGCGCCGGCAGCATTGAAGACCAGAAACGACCGCCAGGCATATTTGTTCAAGCCGGCGAGCAGCGCTGCGAAAACACGCAGCACCGCGATGAACCGGCCGAGGAACACGATCTTGCCGCCATGCCGCTCGAACAGATATTCGCCGAGCCGCAGCCGTGTTTCGGTGAGGCCCACGAGGCGCCCGTAGCGGCTCAGAAGCTTTTCGCCGATCATGCGGCCGATCCAATAGCCGCAATTGTCGCCGACGACGGCGCCCAATATGGCCGCGCAAATGACATAGGCGATATTGAGGTGCCCAGTTGCGCCCGCATAGGCCGCGGCAAGCAGCAGCGCCGTCTCCCCCGGCAATGGCAATCCCGCACTCTCAAGCATCACGACCAGAAAGACCGCCCAATAGCCGTGATGAATGATGAGCGGCTGAATATGTGTTTCGAACAAAAGACCTCCGGCGCGACAACTCCATCAGACTTATAGACAGGACGGAGCATAAAGCGACAAGCGGCGAGCGTTGCTGCAGCGAATTGGTAAAGCCAAACCCTATCGCCGTTTTTCTTAAATGATTTCCGAAGTGGAGCTAATTATACAAACAAATCTTGTTATAATTTTTATTATTCGCATTTTGAACGGGATTGCATTATATAGGATCCGTCGACCGCAGTTAGACGATTGCGGCGGGTCCTTTCATGAAGCCAGAGCCTTAGACCTCTATGTCGCGTGTCCTTTCTGCCAACCGTCTCCGCGACGGCATCATCGTCTATCTTGGCCCCTACGGAGATTGGGTCACCCATATCGACGAAGCGGCGCTTCTAACCTCGGATGAGGCGTGTGAAGCCGGCATGGCGAAAGCGCGTTATGCGATGGCGGCCAATCTGATCGTTGACCCGCTGATGGTTGAAGTTAAACAGGCTGACGACGGCCGCCTTGCCACGACCTTGCGCAATGCCATCCGCGCGGCCGGTCCGACGATCAATTTCAAAGGCTCGGCGCCGGCGGCTTAAGCCCCCTGAGGTGACATGTATCGCTATGATGAATTCGACGCCGCCTTCGTCGCCGAACGCGTTAAGCAATTCGAAGATCAGGTTGCGCGCCGCCTCTCCGGCGAACTGACGGAAGATCAATTCAAGCCGCTGCGGCTGATGAATGGCGTCTATCTGCAGCTGCATGCCTATATGCTGCGGATCGCCATCCCCTATGGCACGCTGTCGCCTCGGCAGCTGCGCCAGCTCGCCTATATCGCGCGCCGCTACGACAAGGGCTATGGCCATTTCACAACGCGCCAGAACGTCCAGTTCAACTGGCCGGCGCTCGCCGATTGCCCCGCGATCCTGAACGATCTCGCCAAGGTCGAGATGCATGCGATCCAGACCTCGGGCAATTGCATCCGCAACATCACCGCCGATCATTTCGCCGGCGCCGCCGCGGATGAGATCGAGGATCCTCGTCCCTATGCCGAGATTTTGCGGCAATGGTCGTCGCATCATCCCGAATATTCGTTCCTGCCGCGCAAATTCAAAATCGCGTTGAACGGCGGCCTGAAAGACCGCGCCGCCATTCAGGTGCATGACATCGGCTATCAGATCGTCAAGAACGCCGCGGGCGAGATCGGCTTTGCCGTCTATATCGGCGGCGGCCAGGGCCGCACGCCGATGGTCGCGCATAAGATCCGCGACTTCCTGCCGAAAGCCGATCTCCTCGCCTACACCAACGCCATCCTGCGCGTGTATAATCTCGAAGGCCGACGCGACAATAAATACAAGGCCCGCATCAAGATCCTGGTCCATGAGAAGGGCGCCGAGGAAATGCGCGCCGCGGTGGAAAAAGAGTTCCGCAAGGAGCCAGCCGGCGTTCTGTCGCTTCCCGCCGCGGAGATCGAGCGCATCCGCGCTTATTTCGCTCTGCCCGATCTTCCCGCCCGTCCCACGGTCTCACTGAGCGCCGATGAGCACGCCGCAAGGGACCCCGCCTTCGCCCGCTTCCTGAAGCAGAATGTCGCGCCGCATAAAGTTCCGGGCTATGGGATCGTCACAATTTCCCTGAAGCCCGTCGGCGGCATTCCGGGCGATGCCACGGCGGATCAGATGGACGCCGTCGCGGCGATCGCCGAGGCATACGCGCATGACGAGATCCGCGTCGCGCATGAACAGAACCTCATTCTGCCGCATGTCGCGCTCGACGATCTCCCGGCAGTCTTCGACCGCCTCGTCGCCGTCGAACTCGCGACCGCCAACATCGGCCTCGTGACCGATATTATCTCCTGCCCCGGCCTCGACTATTGCGCGCTGGCGACAGCCCGCTCGATCCCGATCGCGCAGCGCATCTCCGAGCGCTTCGGCGCTCCGGAACGGGCAGCCGACATCGGCGCGCTCACGGTCAACATCTCCGGCTGCATCAATGCCTGTGGCCATCATCATGTCGGCCATATCGGCATATTGGGCCTCGATAAGGGCGGCGTCGAAACCTATCAGATCACGCTCGGCGGATCGGCCGACGAGTCCTGCTCGCTCGGCGAGCTGACGGGGCCGGGATTTTCGAGCGATGAAATCATCGATTCGATTGAGATCCTCGTCGATGCCTATCTCACGCTGCGGTCGAACCGTGACGAGGATTTTCTGGCGACCTATCGGCGCGTCGGACTGGCACCCTTCAGGAAAGCGCTCTATGAGCGCTTTGAAGGAAGCTCCATATGACCGCGCATGACGTGATGCTCTTCGGCGATCAGACTGTCGCCGATCGGCTGTCAGAGAAATTTGCCGCTGTCGATGCGCAGAAATTCCTGCGGCTCGCGATCGAGGATCTGTTTCCCGGCCGCGTCGCGCTGGTCTCGAGCTTCGGTGCCGATTCCGCCGTGCTGCTGCATATGGCCTCGGAAATCGACAAAGCTCTGCCGGTCGTCTTCGTCGACACGCTGCAGCTTTTTCCTGAGACGCTCGCCTATCGCGACGACCTCGTGACGCAGCTTGGCCTCTCCAATGTCATCACCGTGACGCCGGAGCCGCGCGCGCTCGCCGAAGAAGATCCGGAAAAATTTCTTTGGGCGCGCGATCCCGATCGCTGCTGCCAGATCCGCAAGGTGCTGCCGCTGGCGAAGGCGCTCGACGGCTACGAGGCCTGGATCACCGGCCGCAAGCGCTTTCAGGCCGCAACGCGTAGCGCTTTGCCTCTGTTCGAGAGCGAGGGCGACCGCGTGAAGATCAATCCGCTCGCCGGCTGGACGCAGGAACGCCTCGATGCTTATTTCGACGCGCATGACCTGCCGCGCCATGCGCTCGTCAAACAGAACTATCTTTCAATCGGCTGTATTCCATGCACCTCGCCTGTGAAGCCCGGCGAAGACGCCCGCGCCGGACGTTGGCGAGGCCGCGGCAAGATCGAATGCGGCATTCACGGCCAGACGCTTGAGGCCGGATCGGACATCTGACATGCCCTTATTTCTGGACGGCAATTTCGTGCCGGATCCTTGGCGTCGTCTCGAAGCGACGGAAGAGCTCCCGACGAGCGGTCATATTCTGATGTCGCTCGACGAATGGCATCGGCGCACGCCGCTGCGGGGGCATGGCCATCAGGCCTCCAACGTCGCCTACGGCCTCACGCTGGAGCCCGATGATTCGATCGAGGATATCGGTCCGGATCTGCAGCATCTGGCGCTGATCGCGATCAGCTTTCCGAAATTCACCGATGGGCGCGCCTATTCGCAGGCGCGGCTCATCCGCGGCCGTCTCGGCTTCACTGGACGGCTGCGCGCGACCGGCGATGTGCTCTTCGATCAGCTGCAATTGATGACGCGCTGCGGCTTCGATTCCTTCGATATCGCCGATCCCGCGACCATCAAGCTTCTGGAATCGGGACGCCGGCCTGATATGCACGAATTCTATCAGCCGGGCCTCGGTCGGGAAGTTCCCGCCGGCACACGACCCTGGCAGCGCCGGCCCGCTTAAGGCACGGCGCTCCCCCTTTCGCACACGCCAATTAACGCGCGGGACGGGCCTCGATTTCGGGCCGCGAAAAAGACGCGGCGATCATCCACGGCGCGCGCGTCGCCCTCTCTGCCGAGGTCAGATACGCATCGAGCATGAAGCGCAAGCCGACAAGGATCGGCTGATCCGTTTTCTCCATGACGCGCGAAACGGCATGACGCTCGCGCGCATCGGCCGTGCGGCCAAATTCGCGGACAATTTGTGCGACCAGCACTCCCATCGTGACGCCATGACAGTCCGCTTCGGCACGCACCCGCGATGCGAAATCATAACCGAGCGACGCCACAGCAGCTTGCGCGACTTTTTCGTTCGAGCACGTGTGGACGATTTCCTCGAGCGACACGACAATCTCCTTTCGCTGACGGTGGTTCATGGCGCGTTTCCAAATCAAGTGTCGATCCAAGTCCGTGTTGGTCTGCAGTCTTGGTCTTCGATATTCAGTGTTCGTCTTCGCTGTCATGAATGCTGGCCGATGCTGGCTTTCTAATGACCAGAAGACGAATCTTTCATGTCGCATTCGACATAGACACGCCGCGGTCTCGTCATCGAAACGCAACATCACATTCGCGCTACAGCAATTGAAATCGTCGCTGCGCTAACGATCGTTTAACCAATCTGAATATCGACGCTCGCAAGCATTGCGATGCGTCGGCAGCCATTGTCAGTTGCGTTCATCGTGCTGTCGTGCGCGTTTTGATTTGACACTTGCCGATCGTCTCGCATCGTCGCGAAGGAGGCAGATAGCGCCACATGACATCGCAGCAGCATCTCGCCAAGACCCGTCTGGCAAAGCCCTCACGGTCGCACTGTCAAACAACACGGCAGTGCGGCCGCAACTTTAGAAATTCGCTCTGACTACTCAGGACCGCGTCTCACATTATATGCACCGCACCAGGTGCTAGCTTCGCATCATGTGCGACGGCATTGCTGTGCCATGCAGCTGTGCGATTGTAATGTGCGACGCGACACATCCATGTCGGCGAATATGTCGGGCAAAATGCTGTGCCGCAGCACGGCATCAACCCCGGATGGGAGCGGTTACACGTCTCCCGTCAACTCAGTATGTCCGTCAAACGATCCCGCCGAATTTTGGTTCCAAGGTCTCAAATGTTTATTTTGGGCAGGCGATGATTTCAGGTGACAGGTCGCGGGGGCCGTCTGGCTTATGCTCGCGAAGACGCAACAAAAGCATCAGGGCTCGGCGCGCGGCCGGGCAAAGGGATCGAACGCATGAATGAGGCGCAACTTCGCGAGGCGCTCGTCGAGAACTGCCGGACGCTCGAACGGCTGAACGTCAATCAGGGCACCTCCGGCAATCTTTCGGTGCGCTGCGGCAAAGACATGCTGATCACGCCGAGTGCCATCCCCTACGATCGGCTGCAGCCGAACATGATCACGAAGATGCCGGTGCGCGGCGACTACGGCGCCTGGTCGGGGCCGCTGCCGCCATCAAGCGAATGGCGCATCCATCTCGACATTCTGCGGGCAAAGCCCGACGTCGGCGCGATCATCCATACCCATGCGCTGCATGCGACGACGCTCTCCTTGCTACATAAGCCGATCCCCGCCGTGCATTACATGATCGCGGCCTTCGGCGGCCCGACGATCCGCTGCACCAAATACGCACCCTTCGGCACCAAGGAATTGTCGAATGTCGTCATCGAAGGGCTGATGGACCGGCACGGCGTGCTGCTCGGCCAGCACGGCATGGTGGTGACCGGACATGACATCGGGCAGGCCTTGTGGCGCGCCGTGGAACTGGAGACGCTCGCCAAAATGTATCTGCTGGCGCTCAGCGTCGGGCGTCCCTACATTTTGCCGGACGACGAGATCATGCGGACCGTCGAGAAATTCAAATCCTACGGCTATCAGTCGGAGAAGCTCGCCGTCGCGTCGAAAAATGCGAAAGGCGCATCAGTAAAAGGCAAAGCCTTGAAGGCGCGAGCCGACGCCAAGACCAAAACGGGCAAAGCGGCGAAAGCCGCGAAAAAGAAATGAAGAGTCTTTACCAGATGCCGGTATTGGGCATCGACCGCCAGGGCTCCTGTGGCGGCATCGGGTGGCCCTTCTGCAGGATCTCGATCGAAATATTATCGGGCGAGCGGATAAAGGCCATATAGCCGTCGCGCGGCGGTCGGTTGATCGTCACGCCGGCCTTCATCAGCCGCTCACAGGTCGCGTAAATGTCTTCGACGGCGAAAGCGAGATGACCAAAATTGCGGCCGCCGGTATAGCTCTCAGGTTCCCAGTTGAAGGTCAGCTCAACCATCGGCGTCTTGAACTCGATCGCCCGGTCGACGTCGCCAGGTGCTGCCAGATAGACAAGCGTATATCGGCCGATTTCATTTTCGATCCGCCGGACTTCGACGAGGCCCAGCTTCTGACAATAGAAATCGAGAGATTGACTCAAATCCGAAACGCGAACCATCGTGTGCAGATATTCCACCGTCATCTCCCCTTTGGCCGCCGCGTTGGCGATCATGCCACGGGTCGCAGCCAAGATCGAGCGCCATAGTCCGCGTATGTGACGCCAGGCGGCCTTGCCGCAGGGGTGCTGGAGCTGATAGATCGCCGGGCATCGGGACCAGATAATTTGCGGCACAGCCGGTTTGCGCCGCCCAATGTAGACGTCCTTATAAATGTCACCCCCGTGACAGCCCTTAGAATGATTTGAGATCCGATGGACAAGGCAGATCAGACCAAACAGAGGGCGGCCCTGCTGTCGATCGTCGCAAGCTCCTTACTGACGCTCGGCAAGCTCGCCGCCGGCCTAGCTTCGGGCTCGCTCGCCCTGCTCTCGGAGGCCGGGCACAATCTCGTCGACACCGGCGTCACCATCATCACCTATTTTTCTATCCGCATCGCCGGCAAGCCAGCCGATGAGGACCACCCCTATGGGCACGGCAAAGTCGAATCCGTCGCGGCGCTGGTCGAGACAGGATTTCTCTTCGCTTTGTCGGCCTTCATCCTCGTCGAGGCAATCGACCGGTTGCGGCATCATACGGTGGAGATCAATCCGAACGTCTGGGCCTTCGGCGTTCTGATTATTTCCATTCTGGTCGATCTGTCGCGGGGCTTTGCTTTAGCGCGGATCGCCAAGGCAACGAAAAGCGACGCTCTCGCTGCCGATGTGCTGCACTTCTCTTCGGACGCGATCGGCTCCGCTCTGGCGCTCTGCGGCCTCATCGCGGCGCGCTTCGGCTATGCGCAAGGCGATACAATCGCGGCGGTGGGCGTCGCCCTCTTCATCGCCATCGCCGGCTATCGGTTGGGCCGCCGCACCGTCGATACGCTGATCGATACGGCGCCGCTCGATCTGACCGAGAGCGTGCGCCGGATCGCGGCGGACGTCCCCGGCGTCTCGGCTGTCGACATGACGCGGCTGCGGCCGGTCGGTGCCGAGATCCTCGGCGACATCAACATTTTTGTGCCACGCACCCTGCCGCTCGAAAAGGTCGCGTCGATCAAGGAAGCGGTCAAAGCGGCAATTTCAGCCATCCATCCCGAGGTGGCGCTGACCGTCACCACCCAGCCGATTGCGCTCGACGACGAGACGGTGTTGGAGCGCCTCCTCCTCATCGCCGCCAAACGGCACACGACGATCCATAATGTCATCGTCCAGGAGGTCGATGGCCGGACCTCCGTCGGCTTCGACGTCGAAGTCGACAGCCAGATGCCCTTGGGTCATGCACATGAGATCGCGACCGTGCTCGAAGCCGACGCACGCCGTGAACTCGGGCCCGATATCGAGGTCGACAGCCATATCGAGCCGCTGGAGCCGCGCGAGCTGCCCGGCCGCGACGCCGACCCGGCCATGCGCGGCGCCATCGCCGTGGCGCTCTCCGACATCGCCCACGATCCGATCGTCGAAATTCATAGTGTGCGGGTGCGAGAAACCCCGGCTGGCCTCGTGGTCAATTACCATTGCAGGGCGGCGGCCGACCTCAGCGTCGAGAAGGTCCATCTGGCCGTCGACGAGATCGAACGCAAGGTGTTGAGCGACTTTCCGGCGATCGTCCGGATCATCGGACATGCCGAACCGCTTCGCCGCGCCGCACTGAAGCGGCAGGCCTAAAGAGCTCAAAAAGCTACAGGAAAGGAAGATCGCCTATCAGGCAGGAGAGATGAAGCGCCGGGATCTTGAAGCGAGGGCTCGAATCACACCCCGAAATCCCGGCTTGATGCTTCTTCACACGAGCGAAACCGCCCGTGCTGTAGCTATTAATGCGCAAGCCGAGCTTTGGTTGCATTGAGATACATCAAGGCCCGCGAAATCGCCTCTCGATCACGGCGTCTTGCGGATGAAGGTTCCGAATGACCGCGGCCCGTCGCCGACCGGCATTTTCGCCGTCACCTTCAACGTCGTCGGGTCGATCGCCCAGACATCGTTCGAGAACCAGTTGACGACATAGAGCGTCTTGCCGTCGGCGCTGAACTCGATGCCCTCCGGATAGTCGCCGACATTGATCTTCTTGACCGGCTTCAGGGTCGCGAGATCGAAGACGGAGACCGTTCCGCCATATTCATCGGTCGCAAATCCATAGGTCTTATTGAGCGCCACGACATAGGGCCGAAGGCCGGTCTTGATGGACCCTATGAGCTTGCGCGTCGCAAGATCGATGACGGAGACGTCATTCGCCTTCACATCCGCCGTATAGGCGCGCTGGCTATCGGCATCGATCGTTATGCCGAAGGGATGCAGCCCGACCTTAACGACCGCCACGCGCTTGAACGTCGCGCCGTCGATGATGGAGACCTGATCGTCGTCGCGGTCGGCGACGACGATCTCCTTGCCGTCCGGCGACACGGCGACGCCGCAGGGCGAGGTGCCGACCTCCGCATCGCCGACGATCTTCCCGTCGCGCACATCGACCTTATAGAGATGCTTCACGTCAAAATCGGCGACATAGACGAATTGGCCGTTCGGATCGATGGCGATGCCGAGCGGGTCGCGCCCGACCGCAATCTTACGCAGAACCTTGCGCGCCGCCGTATCGATCACCGAGACATAGGGCCCTTCCGGGCTCGTCACATAGGCGCGCGTGCCGTCGGCCGACATGGCGATTCCGGCCGGCTTGCCGCCGACCGGAATGGTCGCCACGACTTTCCTCGCCGCGAGATCGACAACGCTGACCGCATTGCCGTTCTGATCGGTGACGAAGGCCTCGTCCGCCGCGACGGGCGCCGTCCCGGCCATGCCGAGAAGCGCCACGCCAAGGCAGACGCCGCAAAAGAGGCGCGGTGTGATGCTGCGGCTCAATTCGTCGCCTCGGAAGCTTCGACCTTCTTTTTGAGCGCTGCGAGCCCCGACAGATAGATCGCATCGACAGCTTTCGTCGCCGCGTCGTCGTTCAGGGCGGCAGGCGGATTGAACAGCGGATCGCCGCGGAAGAAGGCGCCGCGCCATTCGACCCGGCTCTTATTGCCTTCCGGGATGACGATCAGCGTCGAGGAATAATTGGTGACCGGGAGCACCTTCAGATCGACCTTATCGATGTAGTAGGAATAGCTCATCGCCTCGGCGCCATATTTATAGAGCGACTCCTCGATCGTCGCGCCGCTCTTGAGCGTCAGCTCGCGTTTGGCGGCGTCCGGGTCATTGCCGCCGGCGCCCGTGGTCTTCGCGACGGCCGGCAGCCAGCTCATGTCGTGGAAATCGCCGATCACCTTCCAGACTTTTGCCGCCGGCGCATTGATCTCAATGCCTTCCGTCAGCTTCAGCCGCGACGCGCCATGCGCGAAGGCGGCAGAGGAAGAAAGCCCGACGAGCAAAGCAGCACAACACCAACCCTTCATCTTCGATCCTCTCTTCAACCCCGCTCCATCTGCGCCGCGAAACGCAGCTCAGTGCGACGCCTCGATCTTCTTCTTCAGCCCGGCGAGGTTGGTCTGCAGAAGGTTGGTGACTGCCTTGAGAGCGGCGGCATCGCTGAGATCCGGCGGCGGATCATTGTTCATATAGCCGCGATAGAACGCCGCCTCCCAAATGACCTTGCTCTTATTGCCGGGCTCGGCTTGCACCTGAATGCTGCCGGAATAATCGTTGACCGGGAGAACCTTCACATCGATCTTGTCGGTGAAATAGCCATAGACCATCGTCGCCGCGTCATAGCGCGTAAGGTCTTGGTCGACCTCCGAACCGTTTGTCAGCGTCAGCACGCGCGTCGCCGTGTTCGGCTCATTGCCGCCGGTGCCCGTCGTCTTGGCGACGCCTTCGCACCAGCTCATATCCTGGAAATTGCCGATCACCTTCCAGACCTGGGCAGCCGGCGCATTAATCTCAATCGACTCGGTCACCTTCTGCCGCGACGGTCCATGCGCCAGCGCGACGGATGCCGCCATGCAAGCGACACCAAGCCCCAGCAACGGGCCTGCGACATAATTCTTGAGCGTCTGCCCCTTCATCGAGAAGTCTCCTCCTTGGCAATTTAGCGCGGCGAACTTACACGCCCTTCTCGGCAAAGCTAGTCTCGAATGCGTGGGCCTTCCATGTGAGATTTTCCGGCGGCCGGAACCTGACCTCCCGGCCCTTTGCCTTGCCGCGCCTTCGCCCTATGATTAGAGCGGACCCGCCGCTGCGAGGCGGATCGTCGCATCCGCCCGCGGTCCTCCCTTTCGCTTCCTGCCGGCCTGCTCCGGGCCTCAGTCGGCGGCATCCATTTCGAGATCGTCGAATTGGCATGCTGTTTCTATATCGAGAGAAGCCGCTGCTTCGCTCAGTTGCTCCCGCTCCCGCCACGAGGTTCCGATGCGTACCGACATTGCCCAACCGATCCGCCTCGCCGATTATCGACCGACGGATTATCTCATCGATACGGTCGACCTCGATGTGAAGCTCGATCCGCATGCGACGCGCGTCGTCGCGCGGCTGGCGATCCGCCCCAATCCGAAGGGCCGCGCTGGCGCCGATCTGGTGCTCGACGGCGATGGCCTCAATGCAAAGCGCATCGTTCTCGACGGCAAATCACTCGATATCGCGGGCAATTTCGTGACGCCCGACCGGCTGACCATCGCACAGCCGCCGCAGCAGCCCTTCACCCTCGAGGTCGAGACCGAGCTCGACCCGGCAGCTAACACATATTTGATGGGGCTTTACCGCTCGGGCTCCGCCTATTGCACTCAATGCGAAGCTGAAGGTTTTCGGCGGATCACCTATTTCCTCGACCGGCCGGACGTCCTCTCCGTCTATACGACCAGGCTCGAGGCGGAGATCGGTGAGGCCCCGGTTCTGCTCGGCAACGGCAATCCGGTGTCGACCGGCAAGGTCGAGGGAACCAACCGCCACTTCGCCGTCTGGCACGATCCCTTTCCAAAGCCCTGCTATCTCTTCGCCGTCGTCGGCGGCGACCTCGGCGTCATCCGGGACGAGTTCACGACAGCTTCCCGCCGCAAGGTCGCGCTCGCCATCTATGTCGAACATGGCAAGGAAGAGAGCGCCACCTATGCGATGGATGCGCTCAAGCGTTCCATGCGCTGGGACGAGGAAGCCTTTGGCCGCGAATATGATCTTGACGTCTTCAACATCGTCGCCGTCTCCGACTTCAACATGGGCGCGATGGAGAATAAGGGCCTCAATATCTTCAATGACAAATATGTTTTGGCCTCGCCCAATACCGCGACCGACACGGACTATGCACAGATCGAGGCCGTCATCGCGCATGAATATTTCCACAATTGGACCGGCAACCGCATCACCTGCCGCGACTGGTTCCAGCTCTGCCTGAAGGAAGGCCTGACCGTCTTCCGCGATCATGAGTTCTCGGCCGCGATGCGCTCGGCGGCGGTGCGCCGCATCGCCGATGTGCGCACGCTGCGCGCCCAGCAATTCCCCGAAGACGCCGGCCCGCTCGCCCATAATGTGCGCCCCGACGCCTATCTCGAGATCAATAATTTCTACACGGCGACGGTCTATGAGAAGGGCGCCGAGCTGATCCGCATGTTGAAAGTGCTGATCGGCCCGCAGGCCTTCCGCGCCGGCATGGACCTTTATTTCGCCCGCCACGACGGCACGGCGGCGACGATCGAGGAATTCATCGCCTGCTTCGCCGAAACCTCCGGCCGCGATCTCACCCAGTTCCTGCGCTGGTATACACAGGCCGGTACGCCGCTCGTCGAAGTCACCGCTAGCTATGATGCGGCGGCGCGCAGCCTCACCCTCGATTTCCAGCAGAGCTGCAAGAAGACGCCGGGCCAGGATACGAAAGAGCCTTTCGTAATCCCGGTCGAGCTCAGCCTCATCAGCGAAAAGGGCGAAGCTCTTCCACTGACGACCCGGGCCGAGGACGGCGCCGAGCTGCATGAATTGCAAAAGGGCGTCATCGAGCTTACCGGCCCGCACCGCCGGCTGCGCTTCCACGATCTGCCGCACCGGCCGGTCGTCTCGCTGCTGCGCGGATTTTCGGCGCCGGTGCGGCTTGCCTATGATGTCAGCGAGGCGGATCTCGTCGCGCTCATCGCGCATGACAGCGATAGTTTCAACCGCTGGCAGGCGACGCAGACCTATGCGACCCGCCTGCTGCTGCGCAATATCGAGACCATTCGCGCCGGCCATCCGCCCGAGCCCGACGCCGTCTTCATCGGCGCGCTGAAGCGGGCGCTCGAAGGCTCTGACGCCGATCCGGCCTTTGCCGCGCAGGTGCTTACCCTTCCGGGCGAAGCCGACATCGCCCGCGAGATCGGCGAGAATGTCGATCCCGATGCGATCTTCGTAGCGCGCAAGGCGCTGCGCGAAACGATCGGTGCCGGCCTCGCGGACACGCTGCTTACGACCTATGAGCGGCTGACCGAGACGGGCGCCTACTCGCCCGATGCCGCGGCCGCCGGGCGCCGGGCGCTGCGCAATGCGACGCTCGATCTCTACACCGTCGGCCAGAAGGGCCTGGCGCCCCTCCTCGCGCAAAAGCAATTCGACGATGCGCGCTTCATGACCGATAAGATCGCCGCACTCGGCGTTCTCGCGATGAAGCCCGGCGCCGAGCGCGACGTGGCGCTGCAGGCCTTCTACGAGACTTACGCGAGCGAACCGCTGGTCATCGACAAATGGTTCTCTCTCCAGGCGATGATCCCGGAACAGGAAACGCTGTCGCGGGTCCGTAGCCTGATGCAGCATCCCGCCTTCTCGATCGGCAATCCGAACCGCGTGCGGGCACTGATCGGCGCCTTCGCCGCCGGCAATCAGACGCGCTTCAATGCCCGCGACGGCAGCGGCTATGAGTTCATCGTCGAAACCGTGCTGACGCTCGATGCGAAAAACCCGCAGGTCGCGGCGCGGCTTCTGTCCTCCTTCAAGAGCTGGCGCATGCTTGAAGACCATCGCCGCAAGCTCGCGGAGACGGCGCTGCGGCAGGTCGCGAGCGCCGGGCATCTCTCGCCTGACGTGAAGGACATCGCCGAGCGGTCGCTCGCCTGACGTAACTGGTCAGCCCAAAGGACCGCGCCGTGTCTTTGCGCAGGGCGCGGTGCTGCCATGAGAAAAGTGACGCTCCTCCGGGAGCGTTGCCGCTCCATCTGTAGCGCACGCGCTTTTGAACCGCATCTTTCGTCAGTGTTCCAGATGCGGCCTTTGGCATGCCTAAGTGGCCCCCCCGACTCCATGGATCTTCGATGCAGGCTTCGCTCGCCCCTTCGGTTGAACGGCAATCCATCTCCTTTGCCCTGACCTTGATGCTGGCCTTCGCCGCCGGCATTACCGTCGCCAATCTCTATTATGCGCAGCCGCTCGACGGGCTGATCGGCGCGGCGCTGCAGCTGCCGCCATGGTCGGTCGGCCTCGTCATGACCTTGATGCAGGTCGGCTACGGGCTCGGGCTCGCCTTCGTCGTGCCGCTCGGCGATCTCGTCGAGAACCGTCGCCTCATCGTCGCGACGCTGATCTTCAACGCCTGCGCTCTCGCCGGCCTCACGCTGACGAGCGTGCCGGCATTCTTCCTGTTTGCCTTTCTCGTCGGCATCACCACGACGTCGGTGCAGATGATCATCCCGCTCGCCGCCCATCTCGCCCCGCCGCATCAACGCGGCCAGGTTGTCGGCAATGTGATGAGCGGGCTGTTGATGGGCATCATGCTGTCGCGGCCGATCGCGAGCTTTCTCGCGCATTGGGGCAGCTGGCGCTTCGTCTTCGGGCTTTCGAGCGCGCTGATGATCGCGCTGGCGCTCATTCTCTTTCTCGTGCTGCAGCCCTTCCCGCGCCATTCGGATCTGACCTATGGCAAGATCCTGCGCTCGCTTGGACCGTTGCTCGTCCATACGCCGGAGCTGCGGCGGCGCGGCGCCTATCACGCCGCACTCTTCGGCGCCTTCAGCCTCTTCTGGACCGCCGTCCCTCTGCTGCTGGCCGGGCCGGGCTTCGGCTTGAACCAGCAAGGCATCGGCTTCTTCGCGCTCGTCGGCGCGGCGGGCGCGCTTGTCGCGCCGATCGCCGGCCGGCTCGCCGATCGCGGCTGGATCCGGCCGGCAACTGGCGCCGCGATGATCACCGTGCTCTGCTCGTTCGGCATCCTCGCCATGGGCGGCGCGCAGCATTCGATGGGGCCCTTGATCACTGGCTCCATCATGCTCGACGCCGGCATTGCGATGAATCTCATCCTGAGCCAACGCGTGATCTACGGACTTGCCGCCGATGTCCGGGCCCGCTTGAACGGCCTCTTCATGGCCCTGTTCTTCGTCGGCGGTGCTATCGGCTCGGCGCTCGCGAGCCTCGCATATGCAGTTGGCGGCTGGCCGGCGACATGCGCGACGGGCGCGGGCTTTGCGCTCTTCGCGCTCTGCGCTTATGCGACCGAGTTTGCATTCGTGCGCCGCCTCGTTTTTCTGAACGTGCCGGCGATCGATCAGGAGCCCTGACTCCATTCGTTAATCAGTTCGGCGCATAGACGTTAATAATTGCGATGATCACATTTTTCTTCACCGTTCATTAAGTGCTGGACAAAAAGCGAAGCTCGGATTCAACTGGCCATGAGTCGGACAGATGCGGCACATCGATCTGGCTCAATCTCGAGGGGGCTTTGCTATGGTCCGTGCTGTCGCGGCCGAGATGCCGTTGCGCGCGCGCTTTGCCGAGGGTCTTGTTGACCCGGCAAGTCGGCCGGTATTTGAGCACTATCTAAAGCTCGAACCTTGGGTTCATCGCGCCGTTCCGGCGATGATCGTCATCTTCATCGCCACGCTCACCGTCCTCACCATCTTTCTCATCAGCGACGCGCATCAGCGCGCCATCGAAGATGCGATCATCAATCTCGAACTGATCGCGGCTAACGCGACACATGATTTCAACGCGGCGCTGGAACCGAACGCCGATGCGAGCCAGCTCTCGGCAGCGAAGGACGTCCTGACGCAAGTGCTGCCGGACCGCGCCTTGGCGCGCGGCCAGACCGTTCTCGTCACCAATGTGAAGGGCGATGTCGTTGCGGCCTTCCCCGCCACCGCCAGCGTCGGCGGCCGTCTGCTCGATCGGCTCGGTCCCAGCCAGCCTTTGACGATCTTCGCCGAAAAGGCCGGCGTGATGCGGATCAACCTCGCCGACGGCACCGATGCGCTCGCCACCGTAAGGACATTGAAGCCGCCCTTCGCGCAAGTCGCCTTCATCCATCCGATCAATGCTGTCCTGTCCGATTGGCAGCGCACGACGCTACGCACCGGCGTCGCGCTTCTCTCGACGATCATTGTGCTCTGCTCCGTCGCCGGCGCCTATTTCTGGCAGGCGGCGCGCGCCCGGCATGCGGAAGCCACCGGCACGCGCATTCGCGGCCGGATCGACACGGCGCTCAATCGCGGCCGCTGCGGCCTGTGGGATTGGGATATCGCCCGCGGCCGCATCTATTGGTCGGACTCCATGTATGCGATGCTCGGCATGGCCCCTGAAGGCTCGTTTCTTTCCTTCGGCGACCTCAACGCGCTCATCCATCCGCAAGACGATGCGCTGACCTTTCTCGCCGAGACGCTCGCCTCCGCCGAAACGGACTCCATCGATCACACATTCCGAATCCGCAATGCCAAGGGCGAATGGATTTGGCTGCGTGCCCGCGCCGAGATCGTCCGCGATCATGGCGGCAATGGCACGCATCTCGTCGGCATCGCCGTCGACATCACCGAGCAGAAGATTCTCGCCGAGCGCACGGCGACCGCCGACATAAGGCTGCGCGACGCACTCGAAAACGTGTCGGAAGCCTTCGTGCTTTGGGATGCCGAGAACCGGCTCGTCATGTGCAATTCGAAGTTTCAGCATTTCCATAGTCTGTCGAATGACGTGACGCTGCCGGGTTCGCATTATGCGACGGTCATGGCCGAGGCCGCGGCGCCGCTCATCCAATCCGAGACCGAGATCGCGCCCTGCCCGCGCGCCGGCGCGAAAACCTATGAGGCGCGCCTCGCCGACGGTCGCTGGCTGCAGATCAACGAGCGCCGCACCAAGGACGGCGGCTATGTTTCCGTCGGCACCGACATCACCGCCCTCAAACATCATGAAGAGCAATTGATGGATTCCGAGCGGCGGCTGATGGCGACCGTCGCGGATCTCCGGCGCTCGCGCCAGACGCTCGAATTGCAGGCGCAGCAGCTCGCCGAGCTTGCCGAGAAATATCTCGATCAGAAGGCCGAAGCCGAAGCCGCCAACCGCGCCAAATCGGAATTCTTGGCCAATATGAGCCATGAGCTGCGCACGCCGCTCAATGCGATCATCGGCTTCTCCGAGATGATGAGCCAGGAGACTTTCGGCGCGCTCGGCTCGCCGCGCTATATGGATTATTGCAACGACATTCGCTCGAGCGGCGAACGGCTGCTGAACGTCATCTCCGACGTGCTCGACATGTCGCGCCTGGATGCCGGCCGCGTGCGGCTCGAAAAGTCCGAGTTCTTCATCGACGCGGCGGTCGACAAGGCACTCGAAGGCGTACGTGCCTGGGCACAGGAGAAATCGATCGACGTCACCGTTCCTGAACTGCCGCAAGTCAAAGTCCACGCCGACCGGCTGGCGCTCGAACGCGTCCTTGCCATTCTGCTCCGCAACGCCGTGAAATTTTCGAGCGAACAGGGCAGCATCGCGGTGCGCTGCCGCAATCTGCCCGGCGCGCTCAACATCTATGTCGAAGACAATGGCGTCGGCATTTCGCCAGAAGCGCTGTCACAGCTCGGCCGGCCGTTCGAGCAGTATAATAGCCGCCTCGACAATGGTTTTAAGGGCTCGGGCCTCGGC
>JBKQRA010000139.1:0-7297 GCA_052144065.1 Methylovirgula sp.
AGTGCTGCGAGCCCATCGCGATAATTTGGATAGGCAAGCGTGATCCCGAGTTTCTGCTTCAGCTTGCCATTCGCTGCGCGTTTGTTCTCTGCGTAGAAGCTGCGGCCCATGGGTGTCAGATTGGCGACCTCGATCGCCTGCTCCGGCGGCGGCTCGACGCCCATCAGCGAAGCCGCGTAAGTCACGACATCCTGCGGCGGCGACGGCTCATCGTCGCTCAGGTTCCAGATCTCGCCCGGCCCATCATAGGCAATCACCGCCGCGATCGCCGCGCTGATATCGGCGACATGGATGCGGTTGAACACCTGATCCTTCTTGACGATGCAATGCGCCTTGCCGCTCCTGATCGCTTCGAGCGCATTGCGCCCTGGACCATAGATACCGGCAAGCCGCAAGACATGGACGATCTTGTGCCCGTCACGGGCGAGCGCCATCCAAGATTTTTCCGCATGGACGCGCGCAATGGAACGATCGCTCTTCGGTGCCGGCAGCCGGTCTTCATCAACCCATTCGCCATTGCGGTCGCCATAGACGCCGATGGTCGAGAGATAGATGATCTTGAGCTTCTGCGGCAGAGCCGCGAGCCTGCGGCCGAATTTGGCCAGCACCGGATCGACCGAAACGCCCGGCGCGACCGAAACAAGGATCACATCGGTCTGCGCCAAAGCCTCGGCGATGTGCGGATCTTCTTGATCGCGATCGAAGACGAAGCTCTGGATCTCCGGCGCGCCCACAAGCGCGCGCGGTTTTTCCGCATTGCGCAGCGTTCCATAGATCGTCTCGAAAGCCGAACCGTAACGCGCGATGAAATCGCAAGCGCAATAGCCAAGCCCGAAGGCAAAGAGTTTCATGATCGCTGTCCCACCTTTGCAAGCGCCGACGACCATTCGCCAATCACAGCCAAATCTTCTTCCGCTCCTTCGCGCATCTTTGCGAGATCATTGAGGCGCCTTGGCGCCAATTCGCCCAACGCCCATATCGCCATGGCGCGGATCAGGGCCGATTCTGCATCGAGTCGGCTTTCGATCAAGGGGATGAGATCGGCTTCGCCCGAATTACCCGCAGCAATCAGAAGATTGCGCAAAAAGCGCTCAAAACCGATCCGCTTCACCGGACTTCCGGCAAAGAAATGCCGGAAGCCCGCATCATCAAGCAAAAGCCAATCGGCGATCCTCGGCGCCGAAAGATCGGCGCGTGCCTGCAGCTTCTCTTCATGCGCCTCTTGCGCGAATTTGTTCCAGGGGCATACCGCCAAGCAATCGTCGCAGCCATAGATGCGATTGCCGATCGCTTTGCGAAACTCAGCTGCAATATGGCCCTTGTGCTCGATCGTGAGATAGGAAATGCAGCGCCGGGCATCGAGGAGATGCGGCGCCGGAAAAGCCTGCGTCGGGCAAATGTCGAGACAGGCTTGGCAGGAGCCACAATGATCGCCTTCCGCACTGTCCCGCGGCAACGAAATATCGGTAAAGATCGCGCCGAGAAACAGCCAGGAGCCAAATTCGCGCGATACGAGATTGGTGTGCTTGCCGGCCCAGCCGAGGCCCGCCTGCTCGGCAAGCGGCTTCTCCATCACCGGCGCCGTATCGACGAAGACTTTGACGTCACCGCCAGGAGCTCGCGCGACGAGCCAGCCCGCGAGCTGCTTCAGCCTGCCCTTGATGACATCATGATAATCGCGGTGGCGCGCATAGACGGAGATATTGGCCGCGCTCTTGTCGGCAAGGAGTGACAACGGATCGGATTGCGGTGCGTAATTCATGCCGAGCATCACGATGCTTTTGACCGCCGGCCAAAGCACAGAGGGATCGCCGCGGCGTGCCTGCGTCTCGCCCATATAGTCCATCGTGCCGGCATAGCCCGCTTGCAGCCATGTGGCGAGGCGTTCGGGTGCCTGCGGGATCGAGTCCGGTGTCGTGACGCGGCAGAGATCGAAGCCAAGCACCGCGGCCTTCTGCGCCAAAGCATCTTTGAGCGAGCCTTGCGGCGCCGCTTCGTTCAGAAGTCGAGATCCGCGTAGACCGCCGCCGGCACGAGACCCGGCAGACGATCGGCCAGCAGCGTGCGAAACGCCGGGCGCGACTTCACCCGCGCGTACCAGAGCTTCGCCGTTTGGTCTTCGTCCCATGGCACGTCGCCCAGAAAATCCGCCACGGAAATATGCGCCGCGGCAGCGAGATCGGCATAGGTCAGACGGTCGCCAGCAAGCCAATTGCGATGCGCCGTCAGATAGCCGATGTAGCGCAGATGATAGCGGATATTGGCCCGCGCGGCGCGAATGAGATCCATGTCAGGCGCGCCACCGCCCTGCTCACGGCTCATGAAGCGCTTATAGATTTTCTCGGTTACCAGCCAGGACGAGACCTCGGCATAGAATTTCTGCGTGAACCAGTGCAGCAGCCGGCGTACTTCGATGCGGCCGGTTGGATCTTCCGGCAGCAGGCGATGCGCGCCGAGCCCGAGGCCGCGGGTTTCATCGAGATATTCGGCGATGACGACGCAGCCCGGCACGACGGTGCCGTCCTCCTCGGTCAAGACCGGCGTTTCGCCGGCCGGATCGAGCACCAGAAAATCCTCATTCCGCTCGAACGGGCGTTCCTCGATCAGCTTTGGCTCTATGCCATATTCTCCCAAGAAAAGCCGGACGAACCGCGATTGCGGGCAAAGCGGATGATGATGCAGCGTGACCATTCAGACCTGGGAGGCGGGGGGACCGGCGCAAAGATGCGGGCCCCGGGGTATAGGCCGTGACGCTGGAGGCGACAAGTCCAAGACGGCCAAGATCTTGGCCACTGCTTAGATCAACCGCAGCAAGTGTGCAATTCAGGACAATTCCCGCTTGCCGCCGCGATCACGGCTACAGCCGTGGCAGAGCCTGCCGGGCGAGCGGCGAAAGACATGGCTAATAATCCGTGACGACATTGCAGAGCTTTTTCGGACCTTCTCCCACGCCGGATAAGTGGTTTTCTCCTATCATTAATTCTTCGGCGTAAAGCAGTATACGAGGAAACCAATGACTAGATTTACCCTCCCATTTGGGAGGGGCTTCACCCGGGAGAACAAGGAGTCGGCCGAGGAGAGCAGCCATATTCTGCAAGATCGGATCGCCCGGGTCATGGCAAGGCCCGAGCCCATGGCCGTTTATTCGGCTATGACGCTCGAAAGTCGGCGGGCGAAACGCTTTGCGCCCCTCCATCCCCTCACTTCGCTGACGCTGAACGACGGAGAAAAGCGCGAGGGGCACATCGTGAACGTCTCCAGATTTGGCGTCCTTGTCGAAGCCGACTTTGCCGACATCAACGCGTCCGATGTGATTGCGGTTGGATCGACCAGCGTGAAACACGTGCGACGTGTGAAGGGAGGGGCGGCGTTTATGTTCACAAAGCCCCTGAGCGCGAGAGCATTCGACCCAAATTTAATGCTTTGAGATCGGCACGCGCGCCGATTCTCGCCGTCAGGAACAAGCACCGCCCTCAATTCGGCGCCACGCCCGCCGGCCCGACGCCGATGACGGGCTGCAGCTGCGGCAAGGCCTGCCGGGCCAGACGCCGCACCCCGATCGGCCGATAAAGCTGCTTCGTCGCTTCCACGATCGTCACCCCGGCTCCGGGAAGCGAAAGCTTGGCGCCGATCGTCTCGAAGAGCGTTGCAGAACGAAGGAAGATGCCGCGCTCGAAGGGTGGCGCATACAGCGCCTCGGTCCAATAAGTCGGCGAGAAGAGAGCATCGCGCATCAATTCCCGCAGCTGACTGCGCGAATAGGGCTGGCCATAGCCGAAAGGCGTCGTATCGAGGCGCGCCCAGAGCCCGGCACGGCGCGGCACCACGGCAATCATCCGGCCGCCCGGTGTCAAAATCCGCCAGATCTCGTCCAAGAGGTCGCGCGGATGTTCGACGATCTCGAGCGCATGCACGACCATGATACGGTCGATGCAGGAATCCGGCAAAGGCATCGCCGCGGCCTCGACAAGCGCCGAGGCGGACAGACCGGAAGGCGGCCAGTTCACGACGCCTTGCGCGGCCGGCATGAACGCCAGCGTCCGCAAAGCTTCGCCGCGGAAGAGATCGAGGTAAGGCGTCGCATAGCCGACGCCCATGAGCGACTGGCCAACGCTCGATTCGAAACGCTCGCGGATCACCCGACCGATGAAGCGGCTCGCGACGCGGCCGAGCGCCGAATTATAGAAGCTGCGCAGATCGACGATATCAAGCGGCATGCGTTCTTTCCTGCATGGTCCGCCTTCCTTGCATGTTCCGGCACCGGGCTGAACCGATTTCTTGCAAGGATGCCCTGGATCTCCTCAAAGCCGAATTTTGCGCACTAACCCGTCCGCGGCTGCGACGCGCCCTTGGAGGACACGAGCGTGAGGCGGCTCGCCGTGCTGCTGCTGACGCGGTTGCGCCCCGACGCCTTGGCGAGATAGAGCGCCCGGTCGGCATCGCTCACGAGCTTCCAGGCTTCGTCGTCATTTTCCGGGAGGCGCGACCCAATGCCGATGCTGATCGTCAGCCGGCCCCAAGATCGGGCAGCTTCGGGAAGAATGAGCTGTTCGACGGCATGGCGCAGGCTTTCGGCCAGCTGTCGTGCCTTCGCCGCCGAAGTACACGGCATCAGCACGACGAATTCCTCGCCGCCATAACGCGCGACGAGATCGAGATGTCCTGTGACGCCGCGGCGCAGACAGCCGGCGATATCTTTCAAAGCTTCATCGCCAGCCTGATGCCCGAATTTATCGTTGAACGCCTTGAATGTGTCGGCGTCGATCATGAGAAGCGCGATCGTCATCCCGCTGCTCCGCGCCCTCATCCATTCGGCGGCCAGCGCTTCGTCGAAGCTGCGCCTGTTGGCGAGCCCCGTCAGCGGATCAGTCGCGGCAAGCACCGACAATTGCCGTTCCGCCTCGCGGCGCCGGTGCAGTTCGCGCGTGACCCGCAAGGTCATCAGCAGAACCAAGGCGCAAAGCGCGATGAGGCTGACGCTCGTCGTCAAAGCCTGTCGCCACCAGCCGGCAAAGATGCCCTTGGTCGAAAGCCCGACGTCGAGGACGAGCGGGAAATTGCCGATCTGCCGAAAATTATAGAGACGATCGACGCCATCCAAGGCCAAGGTTTCGTACACGCCCGTCCGAGCCTTGGGAAAGCGTTGGAACAAGCCGTGTTTAGGGCCCGCCCTTTCGCCGATCACGCTCGATACGAGCGGATAGCGCGCCACAAAGCGCCCGTTCGTGTGAAATAGGACAATCGCACCATCCTTCGCGAGACTGATTTTTTGAAACAGATTTTCAAAATAGCTTAGGCGGATGCTGCCGACGATCACGCCCGCAAAGCCGCCGTCGGAAAGGGCAAGACGCCGGCTGACAGCGATGGTCCATTCGCCCGTGGTCCGGCCGCGATACGGTTCGCTGACATAAAGCCCGACATCCGGCGCATCGCGATGAACCTTGAAATAATCGCGATCAGCGAAGTTTCCTTGCGGAAGTTTTGTGGACCGAGAGTTAAGAATCGGATCGCCACGTTCATTCAATATCTGAACGGAGCCAATCCCGTCGGCGGTCGTCGCCCGATCGAACAGCGCCAGCTGCCGCAGCGACGGGTCGAGAGCCATGATCCGCGGATTGTCCAAGCCCTCGATAACCGACTGCATCGAGCGATTGTAGAGTTCGATATTGCGAAGGATGTCCTGCTCGATCAAAGCGCCGATACTATTCGTCGTTTCGATCGCCAGCTGTTCCGTTGCCTGATAGGAATTGAAAAGCACGATGGTAAAGGCGGCAAGGACCGACACAATGCCGATCGCCGTGAAGCAGAAATATTTCAAACTGGCGAAAGCAGAATTTCCGCCGCTCCACGCGGCGAATTTTCCAAAAATGCGAAGCATCCGCAATCCAAGACTGGTCTTATAACGGCAAAGCCGCGCTCAATCTGGCGGCAAGTGCTGAACGGAGGCTTAAGCTGGGTCGCCAATTCCTGGGTAATCGGTCCCCTCTCCCCTGCGACAGACCAAGTTTGACCCTGGCGCAGCCCTTCGCTAGATCAGCCCGCAAGCGCGGAGGCCTCAAACAATGCTGGAAATTCATCAATTTCTTTGTCTGACCGACAATTTCGGCGTGCTGGTCCATGACCCTGCAACTGGTGCGACTGCGGCAATTGACGCCCCAGACGCCGCGCCCATTCTCGCGGCGCTCGCCGAGAAACATTGGCGCCTGACCGATGTTCTCGTGACGCATCATCACGCCGATCACACGCAAGGCATCCCCAGCTTGAAGGCAGCCTTTCCGAATGTCCGCGTCATCGGTCCCGCGAAGGAGGCGGCGCAGATCGGTACGCTCGATCAGACGGTGAAGGACGGCGACATCGTCAGCGTCGGCGGGCATCAGGCCAAAGTCATCGAAGTGCCGGGCCATACGCTCGGCCATGTCTCCTATTGGTTCGAAGGCGACGGGCTTTTGTTCTCCGGCGATACGCTGTTTGCGATGGGCTGCGGGCGCGGCTTCGAGGCACCCGCCGAAGTTCTCTATCATTCGCTGATGAAGCTCGCGGCGCTGCCGCCGACAACGCAGATCTATTGCGGCCATGAATACACGCTCTCCAATGCGCGCTTTGCCCGCAGCGTCGATCCGGCGAATGAAAATCTCAAAATGCGCGAGGCGGAAGTCGAAGCCCAGCGCGCCGCCGGCAAATTCACTTTGCCGACGCGCATGGATCTCGAACTTGCGACCAATCCTTTCCTGCGCGCTTCCGATCCCGACGTGCAGACGAGCGTCGGCCTGAAGGGCGGCGATCCCGCAAAAGTCTTCGCGGCGCTGCGCGAACGCAAAAATCGCGCGTGAACGGACTCGACGCTGAGGAGATCATCCGCCTCCTCGATCTCAAGCCGCATCCGGAAGGCGGTTATTTTCGCGAGACCTTTCGCGATGCCTCGGTCCATGAAGGCCGCGCCGCCTCGACACTCATCTATTTCCTTTTGACGGCCGGACAGCTTTCCGCCTGGCATCGCGTCGATGCGGCGGAAGCCTGGCATCATTATGCGGGCGCGCCTCTGCGCTTGAGCCTCTGGCAGTCCGGCGCGGTCGAGCAATTCGTCCTCGGGCCGGATCTGCGCGCAGGGCAAAGGCCGCAATGCGTGGTCCCGCAAAACCATTGGCAGATGGCGGAAAGCCTCGCGGACGCGCCTAGTGGATAAAATCTGACGTTTGAGTCCTTTGAGGGATTCTCGGCGGTCGCGGCGCATGCGAATCTGCGCCATGCGCACGGGAATATCCATCACAGTATCGGGGACCGACCGGGATCGGCTCGC